>JBPCJG010000103.1:0-8564 GCA_051005515.1 Longimicrobiaceae bacterium | reverse complement strand
TGGTCGTAGGGCGGGATCAGGGTCGATCCGCGCTCTTCGCGCAACCTCGCCGCCAGCGCCTCGCGATCGTCGCTGCGGCGGTCGTAGAGTACCACCTCCGCGCCGTAGCCGCGCGTTGCCGCAAGCTTGCTCCGCGGCGCGTCCCGGGGCATCACCACCACGGTCGGCACCTCCAGCAGGCGTCCGGCCAGCGCCACCGCCTGGGCGTGGTTGCCGGACGAGTAGGTCACGACGCCGCCGGTGCGAGCCTCGGGCGACAGCGACGACAAGGCGTTGTACGCGCCCCGGAACTTGAAGGCCCCGGTCCGCTGCAGCGGCTCGCATTTCAGGTACACGCTGGCGCCGGCGATGCCGTCGAGCGTGCGGGAGGTCAGGACCGGCGTGCGGTTCGCTACGCCCCGCAGCACCGCGGCGGCGGCGCGCACGTCCGCCGGTGTCGGCGGGGGAGCGAGCACCAACGCGGCGTCAGGCATGTTCCAGCGACAGCCATTCGGTCGGTGCTTCGGGGGCGTGCTCTTCGAGCAATTCCACCACGTGGTCCGGCGAGGCGACGAAGCGGGCGATGCGGGCGAGCTGCTTGAGGTGCTCCTCCGGCCGGCTGCTGGGGCTGATCAGCACGAAGATCAGCCGGGCCGGCTGCGTCGCCTTCGGAAAGTGGATCCCATCGGGGCAGATGCCGAGCAACAGCACCGGCTCGCGAATTCCGTCGATGCGCAGGTGCGGCAGCACGACCCCCGGCAGGATCTCGCTGGAAAAGTCCGTTTCACTCGCCACCAGTCGGCCGACCATGCCGGCGAGCACCCGCTCCTCCGCCACTACTCCGCCGATCAATTCCTCCAGCGCCGCGGCGAACGGCTGCTCCTCCAGCTTCAGGATACGCGCCGGCGAGATGCCCGATGCTTCGGCCGTCGAGGTGAGACGTCGCCGCTCGGCGGCCTCCCGCTCGGCGGGGTACGCGATGATGAAGCTTTCCGGCGCCAGCCGGGCGAGCTGTCGCGGCAACCGCTCGAGCTGCGGGTGCCAGGCGAGAGTGCCGCGGCGGGCGCTCAGCACCACCACCAGATCGTCCGGCGTGAGCCGCTCCCGCAGCACATCCGTCAGCTCTCCCCAGCCGGGAACGGTTTCGAAGTCGGTGGGAACCGGCGGCGTGACCTCTGCCGCCAACGCCTTCCAGCGCACAGCGTCGCCTGCGACCACCAGGCCGAGGAGCGTGGCGCCGAGTCGGGCGCCGAGCGACTTGACCGCCCCCATCGTTTCCCAGAAGCCGGGATGCCGACGGGCGGCGGCCGGGCAGATCAGCACCAGACGTCGGGTGGTGTTCAGCGGGTGCCCGAGCTTCGCCACGAAGACGAGCTGGCGCGTTTGCTCGAGGAGCTGGTCGAGTACGCTCCCGAAGATCTGCCTGCTTCCCGAGCGCGTCCCGTCCCACCCCACCACCATTGCGTTGCTCCGCGTCTCGGCCACGGCGCGCACCACCCCGGTCGCTACGTTGCGGTCGATGCGTGTCACGGGGGTGACCGGCACGTCCGCGGCGGCGGCGTGGATCACCGCGTGCCCGAGCATCTTCTCGGCTTCCGCTACCTGCGCCTCGGTGTCGTCGCCGTTCTGGCGGACCACCATCAGCGGCAGGAGCGGCTCGTCGGAGTTGCGCATCATCAGCGCCAGATCGAGCAGGGCGTCGGAGGTCGCGGGGTTGGAGATGGGGATCAGGATCCGCTGCGGCGCCTCGCTGGGTTCGTACGGGCGCTGCTCCTCCTCCAGGGCGATGCGGCGGCCGTACCGCTCTACCACCCAGGGACCGATCAGGGAGGTGACGAGGATGGTGAGCACTACGCCGT
Organism: Longimicrobiaceae bacterium; assembly: GCA_051005515.1. Classification (GTDB taxonomy): domain Bacteria; phylum Gemmatimonadota; class Gemmatimonadetes; order Longimicrobiales; family Longimicrobiaceae; genus JBPCJG01. The sequence goes on along the minus strand of JBPCJG010000103.1, from coordinate 6,726 downwards.
TCACCTCGGTCTGATCGAAGATCCCGATCCCGAAACCCACCAGCACGATCGCGAGCGTCCCCGAGGCGTGCGGCACCGACAGCCCGAGCATCACCCAACCTTCGTCGCCCGTGTACCCGAAGATTCGCTGGGTAGTTAGCGAAGCGAGCCATTTGCTCCCCACCACGCCGACGGCCAGCGCTACGGAGAAGAGCAGCGCGCTCGGGTCAGCCAGCGCGCGCACGTCCACCAGCATCCCCACCGAAAGCAGGAAGAAGGGGATGAAGAGCGCGTCGCCCACGAAGTGGATGCGGTTCATCAGCGTGCCGCTCTCCGGCACCAGCCGGTTCAGCGCGAGTCCCGCCAGCAGCGCGCCGATGATCGGCTCGACGTGCGCCGCGTGCGCCGCGTACGCGACGCCGAAGACTACCGCCATGACGAAGACGAACTCGGTTACGCCCTCGCTGCGCACCCGGCGGAAGAACCAGCGGCCGAGCTTCGGCACGCCCCACAGGATGAGCCCCACGTAAAGGGCGAGCGACCCGAGCAGCGTCGCCCAGAAGACGGGGCCGATGCCGCCCCCCCGCGCCCCCACCACCACCGCCAGCACCAGCAGGGCCAGGATCTCGGTGAGGATAGTCCCGCCCAGGGTGGCGAGGACCGCCTGGTTCTTGAGGATGCCCAGCCGGCTGGCGATGGGGTACGCCAGGACCGTGTGCGAGGCGAAGACCGCGCCGAGCAGGATGGACGAGCCGACGCCGTATCCGAACGCCAGCCCCACCCCGGTGCCGACCAGCTGAGGGATCAGAAAGGAGATCGCCCCGAAGGTGACGCTGCGGTTGCGGTAGCGGTTGAAATCGACCAGATCGAGCTCCAGCCCCACCAGGAACATCAGGTAGAGGAGCCCGACCGTGCCGAGCAGGACGATGGTCTGGTCGCGCGCCAGCACCCCGGCCCCGTATGGTCCGATCGCCGTCCCTGCGACGATGATGCCGATGATTCCCGGCACGCCGAAGCGCTCGAAGATCAGCGGTACGACCAGAAAGATCGTCATCGCGAGCGCGACGATCAGGACCGGATCGGTGAAGGGGAGCTCGAAGGGCAACGGATGGATCGGCCGGAGAAACAACGGGACGTGGGCAATCTACCCCGCGCCGCCGCAGCGGGGAAGCGGCGGCCCTTGTCGGAAGTTCAGTCGCTGCTAGAGTCCTGTGGTAGCTAGTACTTCGTCAGGGTGGGATCCACCTCGTCGGTCCAGGCGAGGATGCCGCCGGCGAGGTTGAAGAGGCGGCGGTAACCGCGAGCGCGGAGCAGCTCGAGCGCCTGCGCACTGCGCGCGCCCGAACGGCAGTGCAGGACGACATCGTCGCCGGAAGCGATCTCGTCCAGGCGCTGCGGCAGCTCGCCCAGCGGGATCAGCCGCGCACCGTACTCCTCCAGGTTCGCGATCCCCCATTCGTACGGCTCCCGCACGTCGATGATCGTCATCGGCTCCCCCCGGTCGAGCCGCGCCTTGAGAGCCATGACCGTGATCTCCGGGACGCCCTCTTCCTCTTCATCTGCGGCGGCGGCGCTCCCCGCGCAGAAGCGCTCGTAGTCGATCAATTCGCGGATCTCCGGTTCCTCCCCGCAGATCGGGCAAGCGGGGTCGCGCCGCAGCGCGATCTCCCGGAAGCGCATCGCCAGCGCGTCGAACACCACGAGCCGGCCGGCGAGCGAGTCGCCGAGGCCCAGCAGCAGCTTGATGGTTTCCGCCGCCTGGATGGAGCCGATGATCCCCGGCAGCACTCCCAGCACCCCGGCTTCCGCGCAGCCGGGCACCAGCCCGGGCGGAGGTGGTTCGGCGAAGAGGCAGCGGTAGCAGGGGCCGCCCTCCGTCGCGAACACGGACGCCTGCCCTTCCCAGCGGAGCACCGAGCCGTAGACGTTCGGCCGACCTTCGAGCACGCAGGCGTCGTTGACCAGGTAGCGCGTGGGAAAGTTGTCACTCCCGTCCACCACCACCTCGTACTCCCGCACCAGCTCGCGCGCGTTGTCGGAGGTGAGGCGGACGGGGTGTGCCTCGACCCGCACGTGCGGGTTGACCCCGGCGATCCGGTCGCGGCCCGACTCGACTTTGAGGCGACCCGCGTCGGTTGTGTCGTGCAGGATCTGCCGCTGCAGGTTGCTGAGATCGACCGTGTCGGGATCGACGATGCCGAGCGTCCCGACGCCGGCCGCCGCGAGGTAGAGAGCGGCGGGCGAGCCGAGGCCGCCGGCCCCCACCAGCAGCACGCGCGCCTGCTTGAGCCGCCGCTGCCCCTCCGCGCCGACGTCCGGGAGGATCAGATGGCGGGCGTAGCGCCGCGTTTCGTCGGCGGAAAGCTCCGCCGGCGGCGACGCCGCGGCGGGGGTCATCCCCGACTGCGCGTCAACCGCGTCCTACCGCGGCGGGCGCTTCGACCGGCACCACCTCGACCGGGTACGGCAATTCGCGCAACCCCGCTTCGACCGTCGCGCGGTCGCCGACGATGACGATCGCGAAATGCTCGGGGTCGAGGTAGCGGTCGGCGACCCGCTCGACGTCCGCGAGCGTCACCGCGTCCACCCGCTGCGCGTAGCTGTCGAAGTAGTCGGGCGGGAGGCCGTAGACGATCAGGTCGTCGATACGGTCCGCCACCGAGCCGCTCGTTTCCAGGCGCCGGGGCTCGGCGCGGACGATCCCCGCCTTGGCGAAATCGAGCTCCTCCTGCGTGACGGGGCGTTCTCCCCGGATCCCGCGCAGCTCGCGCATGAACTCGACCACCGATTCCTTGGTCGACGGCGTCTGCACGCCCGCGGACGCGACGAAGGGCCCCGCTTCCCGCCGCATGTCGAAGCTGCTGCGGGCGCCGTACGTGTACCCCTTGTCCTCGCGCAGGTTGAGGTTGATGCGGCTGGAGAACTGACCGCCGAGGATGCTGTTCATCACCAGCAGCGGGAAGTAGTCGTCGCTGCTGCGGGGGACGCCGACGTGTCCGATGCGGATCTCCGACTGCGCGGCTCCCGGCTTGTCGATCAGGTAGACGCGCGTCTGCGGCTGGGCGCCGGGAGCCGCGTAGCCCGTCCGGGCGGGAACCGCGCCCCGCTCCCACCCTGCAAATCCTCGCTCCAGCATGGGGACTACCTCGGCCGCGCGCACGTCGCCGACCACGATCAGGTTCGCGTTGTTGGGGCGGTAGAAGGTGCGGTAGAACTCCCGCACGTCGTCGCCCGAGAAGCCCCTGAGAGACGCCACCGTGCCGCCGAGCGGCCGCCCGTACGGGTGCTCCGGTCCGTAAATCTTCGCGCTGAACGCTTCGCTGGCGACCACGGTCGGCTGGTCGGCCCGCGAGGTGATCGCGGTGATCCCCTCTTCCCGCACCCGATCCAGCTCCTTCGCCGGGAAGACCGGGTTGACGACGATGTCGGCGAAGACGTCCAGCGCGGGTTCCAGGTTGCGGCGCAGCGTGCTCAGCACCACGTAGGCGGCGTCGTACGACGCGCCGGCGCCGAGCTGTGCTCCGAGGAAGTCGATCTCGTCGGCGATTCCCAACGCGGTGCGCCGTTCGGTCCCCTCGTCGAGCATCCCCGCGGTGAACGAGGCGAGCCCCGCCCGCGCCCCCGGCTCCACTTCGGAGCCGGCGCCGACGACCAGCCGCAGCGTCACCAGCGGCACGTCGTGGCGCTCGACGATCCACAGGTTCAGCCCGTTGGCGAGCGCCGTGCGCGAGATCTCGGGAAAGTCGACGCTGGGCGTCGGCCCCGCCGGGGGGACATTGGAGCGATCCAGGGTGGGAGACTGAGAGGGGGGCGGTGCGGCGCCGGAGCCCGCCTGCGGGGCGCAGGCGCCGAGCAGGGCAAGCGCGGAGCCTGCGGCGCCAAGGACAAGGGTGCGGTAGGTCCTCGCGGAAACGGGTGCGGGGGGTTCATGCAAGGTCATCGAGTGGCGGCCTGGAGCTGCGTCTGCCCTTTCGGCACCACGCTCAGCAGCACCCGGCCGGAGCCGAGGGAGCGGGCAGCCTGCTGGACGCTTGCGGGAGTGACCCGCGAGTAGCGGGCGAAGTCCTGCGCGATGAAGCCGGGATTCTCGGTCCAGGTGTAGTATGCGTTCAGGCGGTCGGCGCGCCCGAGCGTGCTTTCCATCGAACGGACGAAGCTGCTTTCCAGATTGTTCACCGCGCGCTGCACTTCGCGGGCGCTCGGGGGCTCGGTCTGGAGCCGGCGCACCTCTTCGTCCACGATCTGCTCGATCCGTGACAGGTCGGTCCCCGGCTTGGCCTGTACCGTGATCCCGAACTGTCCCGCCAGCGGGCGGCTGTACTGGTTGGCGTTCACCCACTGCGCGATCTGCTCCTCGTACACCAGGCGGCGGTGCAGGCGGGAATTCTTGCCGTCGGAGAGTACGCTGGCCAGCACGTCCATTTCCGCGTCGCCATCGGCGAAGGAAGCGGGGGAGGGCCAGGTGAGATACAGCCGCGGGAGCTGCACCTGATCCTCCAGCACCAGGCGCTGCTCGCCGCTCGGGCGGACGGGCTGCGCCGCCGGACGCTCAAAGGTCGGTCCGGCGGGGATGGGGGCGAAGTACCTGGCGATCAGCGTCTTCGCTGCTTCCGGGTCGAAGTCGCCGACCACCGCGAGCGAGGCGTTGTTCGGCGCGTAGTAGGTGCGAAAGAACTGCGACACGTCTTCCATCGAGGCGGCGTTCAGGTCCGCCATCGAACCGATGGTCGTCCACGAGTACGGGTGCCCCTGCGGGTAGAGCGCTTCGGCGATCTTTTCCGAGGCGAGGCCGTAAGGGGCGTTTTCGTACCGCTGGCGGCGCTCGTTTTGCACCACGCTGCGCTGATTGTCGAGCTTTTCCTGTGTCATCGCCGGGAGCAGGAAGCCCATGCGGTCGGCTTCGAGCCAGAGCGCGCGCTCGAGGAAGTTCGCGGGGAGCGCCTCGTAGTAGTTGGTCCGGTCGGAGTTGGTGGAGCCGTTGAGCGTCCCTCCCGCCTCCTGGATCATGCGGAAGTGCGCGTCGTCTCCCACGTTCTCCGACCCCTGGAACATCATGTGCTCGAAGAGGTGGGCGAAGCCGGTGCGGCCGGTCTGTTCGTTGGCGGAGCCTACATGGTACCAGAGGTTCACCGCGACCACGGGCACGGCCGGGTCGGGCGACAGGATCACGTTCATCCCGTTCGGTAGCTCGTAGGTCTCGTACGAGATCCGCACGGGCTGATCGACGGTCTGCATCTGAGCGGTGACGGGGGCGGCGACGGCCATCAGGACGACCGTTGCCGCTCCTGCGAAGGCGGAACGCATCGGGGGCGGGGGTTCGGGGACGGGTTGTTCACCGTCGAAACATACCCTGCTACGCGCGGTCGAGACAACCGGCCGGGTCGGATTGTGCATCGGGACCGGAGCCGCGAAATTGGACCGGACTCCATCCGCCCGCCGACATGAGAATCGACACCCCCCGCTGCTCGCTGCTCGCCTGCGCCCTGCTCGCGGCGTGCGCCCCCGTCCCGCCTCCGGGGACCGACCCCGAGCCGGTCGCCGAAGTGAGGGCGAGGGACAGCGTTGCGTCGCCGCCTCCGGAACGGACGCTCGAAGAGCGCTGGCGCGAGCCGTTCGCGGTCGAGGTCAGCGGGAATTTTCCCGAGCGCCCCCCCCGCCCGCCGGTAGTCGTCTTCGACGCCGACGCGGTGGACGAACCGGCGGCGGCCGAGGTCGCGGAGGCGGATCCGGCCACGGCACCCGCGCCGGGGGCCGAAGCACCCCCCGCTCCCGCCCCCCGCCCCGCCGCGTCAGCCCGGAGCCACCGCGTCACGGCGGGCGACACGCTCTTCGGCCTCGCGCGCCGCTACGGCGTCAGCGTCACCCGGCTGCGCGAGGCGAACGACCTGCCCGACGACACCATCCGCGTGGGACAGACCCTGCGCATCCCCGCGCGCTGACCGCGTTCCATCCCCGACACCCACACCAGGAGCCAGACATGGCAGACACCACTTCCGCCCGCGCGGAAATCCTCCGCAGCAAGGACTTCATCGGCTGGAGCGTCACCGACAAGGCGGGCAAGAAGGTAGGGACCGTCGCCGACGTGCTCTTCGACCGCCGCGGCAGCATCCGCTTTCTCGACGTCAACTTCGGCATCTTCCGCAAGCACGTGTTGATTCCGCCGGAGGTGCTCGACTGGGGCGCCGACTCCCTGCTCCTCGAGCGCTGGACGCAGGACGAGGTCAAGGGGCTGCCCCCCTACGATCCCGACCAGCCGCTGAGCGGGGAGTTGCTGGGCGAGCTGGAGCGGGCGCACCCGCGCTACTACGGCCGGGGCCCCGACCCGCTCTCCGCCCCCGGCGAGCCGCGCGCGCTTCCGCTCAGCGACGCGCGCGACGTGAAGCTCCCCAAGGGAGCTCCGGACCTGCGCAAATGGAGCGTGTTCGGCGCCGACGGCGAGCGGGTGGGGACGGTGAGCGAAATGCTCGTCGACGCTGCAGCAATGCGGGTCCGCTACCTGGACGTGGACCTCGCCGACGATCTTTTTCTGCTGAGTGACGACCGGCACGTGCTGATCCCGCTCGAACACGTCGAACTGAAGGAGCGGGGCGAGGACGTCTGGGTGCAGGGGCTCAGCGCCGCCGAGGTGGCAAAGCTGCCGGCGTACACCGGCGGCGGGGTGGCGCCGGGCATGGCGGACGTGGTGGATGGCGCGTTCAGGCCGGGGGTGGAGGTGCGGGATGACGAGGTGGTGGAGCCGGAGGAGGG
>JBPCJG010000102.1:0-2749 GCA_051005515.1 Longimicrobiaceae bacterium | reverse complement strand
TCAGCTCCTCCTTTTCGCGGTCCTGGCGGTGATCGCCGCTACGGTGGTGCTCTACCGGACCTTTTCGATCGGCGCGATCGCGACCCGGAGCGGCGAACTCACCGAATCGTCGGTGGTGATGCGGACGGCAACGGCGCTGAGCCTGGTCGCCACCATGGCGGTGCTCTACCTCGGTTTCTTCGGGCTGGCGTACGCCGGAGCGGTGACCATCTTTCCGGCCAAGCTGATGGAGACGTGGCCGACGGTGGATCCCGCCGTGCGCGTCCTCGACCACGTCAAGCTGGGGCTCTTCCTGGCGGCGATGGGCGTGCTCACCGGCTCCCTCGGCGGCCGCGCCGAGGGCAAGGACCTGATCCGCCACGTGCTCTTCTTCAGCGAGGAAACGTAGATCTTACCTGGTGCGACAAGTCGTCCGGCCAAAGGGGAGAATCCGACGTCCCGGTACTGACTTCGCTCCGGCACCACGTCAGGACCGCCGGGAAGCGCCTCTCCTCCAGGGCTCCCCGCAGCGGGTGACGGGTGAGGCGCGCGCGGGTGAGGCCCGGGCTTCCGAGGCCGCAGAGGAAGCGGGCCTGTTGCCGCGGGTGGCCCAGGGCGTCGGGGTGCTCCCGCAACAAAGCCCGGAAAGCGGCGACGTCCAGCGCGGCAGCAATCGGCGCGGGCTCCGGCAGGGGGGGAAAGAGTGCGGGACTGCCGGTCTCGCAGAAGGTGCAGTGGCCACACGGCTCGCCCCGCCGTTCTCCGAAATACGACAGGAGCGCGGCCGTCTGGCACCCGGCGTTCTCGACCAGCTCGGTGACCATCCCCAGCCGCTCGATTTCCTGCGCCTCCCGCCGGACGAAGCGCGTTCCGAGCTCCGCCACCAGCGACGCGAAGTCGGGGCGCTCCACCAGCCGGGTGAAGCGCTGCCGCGCGTCGGTGGGCCGCAGCTCCACCCATCCCTGTTCGGCAAGGTAGCCGATCGCGGCGACGACCCGCGCGCGCTCCTCTTCCAGAGCTTGCGCGACGACGGCGGGATCGACGGTGTACCAGGTGCGGCCCTCTTTCGCCGCCTGGAAGATCCCGCGGATGAAGTTTGCCCGTTCGCCGGCGAAGCGCCCCGCGATCTCCTCCGCGGGCAGCAGCGGTCGCAGCCGGTAGCCGGCGTAGAACGGCGTCCCCTGCCGCAGGACGCCGAGCAGCTCCAGGTAGGTGAGCGCGGTGCGCAGCACCAACGGTCGCACGTCGTGCGCGTTGGCGAGGGCGTAGAGGTTGACGTCGAAATACGTCGCGCCTCCGAGCAGCTCCTCGAGCAGGCTGCGGAGCGCCTCGCGCGTGGGCGTGTCGCCGTACGCGAAGTTCTCCAGCGTCGCGGTGTCTTCGCGGCTTCCCAGCAGCTCGACGGTGGCCGGCTCGCCGTCGCGTCCCGCGCGCCCGATCTCCTGGCTGTAGCTTTCGAGGCTCTTGGGCAGGTTGTAGTGGTAGACGTAGCGAACGTCGGCCTTGTCGATCCCCATCCCGAAGGCGATGGTCGCGACCACGACCGCGCGCTCCGACGCCTTCCACCACTCCTGGGTCGCCACCCGCTCCTCGTCGTCCATCCCGGCGTGGTAGGCCCGGGCCGGAACACCCGCCTCGGCGAGGACGGCGGCGACCTGCTCCGCCGTGCGCTGCAAGGTGACGTAGACGATGCCCGGTCCCGCCGGGCGGCTGCGCAGCCGCTCCAGCAGTACCGCGTCGCGCCTGGCCGCTGAAGTCGGCGTGGTGAGCAGCCGCAGATTGGGGCGATGAAAGCCCGTGACGATCGCGCACTCCGGCGGGATGCGGAAGCTGGCGCAGATGTCCTCCACCACCCGCGGCGTGGCCGTCGCCGTGAGCGCGAGCACCCGCTCCGCCCCGAGCGCCCGCGCCGTTTCGGCGAGCTTCAGGTAGTCGGGGCGGAAGTTGTGTCCCCACTCGGAGATGCAGTGCGCCTCGTCCACCGCGAACAGCGCGATGGTCGCGCGCTCCAACTGGCGGAGGAAGCGCTCGTTGTTGAAGCGCTCTGGGACCACGTAGAGCAGGCGGAGCCTGCCGTCGAGCAGCCGCTGGCTGACATCGCGCACCTCGTCGGCCGAGAGCGAGCTGTCGAGACGGGCGGCGTCGATCCCCCGCGCCCGCAGCCCGTCGATCTGGTCCTTCATCAGCGCGATCAACGGCGAGACCACGACCGTCACGCCCTCGAAGAGCAGCGCGGGAAGCTGGTAGCAGAGCGACTTGCCGCCGCCGGTGGGGAAGACGGCGAGCGCCGCGCCGCGGGCGAGCAGCGCTTCGATCGCCTCGCGCTGCCCGGGCCGGAAATCGGCCAGGCCGAAGGGATCGCGGAGGAGCGCGTCAGGCGTGTGGGAGGGGGGCGGCTTCATCAGCACTGTGGTGGAGGCAGGTTCAAGTACGACGAACGCGGGGCAGCTTTGCGAGCAAGAATCGGTCGAGCCGGGAACGCTGCGTCCGCCGCGTCCGCCGCCCCTGGCCGGATCGCTCCCGTCCGCCTACCCTTGTCTGCCATGCAAACCGCCACCACTAGGGATTTGACCGCCATCGAGAACCGGCTCGCCGAGCTGGAGCGCGCCTCCGCGGCTCTCGAGCCGGACGCCGCCGCGCGGCGGGACCTCCGCGAGCCGACCGTCCGCTACGCCGAGGAGTTCCTCGAGCAGGTGGACGACGCGCCTGCGTACCGCGAGGTCCCCGACCCGGGCCGCCGCGTGCTCGAGCTGGACATTCAGGAGCACGG
>JBPCJG010000101.1:0-6465 GCA_051005515.1 Longimicrobiaceae bacterium | reverse complement strand
GCGGCGCTGCAGCTCGCCCTCGCTACGGCGGGGTTGCTCTGGCTGGTGGGGAGCCGCTTCGGCGGGGTGGTCGCGGCTCCACCGCCACGGCGCCGCTCGCCCCTGGAGCACGTGCGGGCGCTCGCCGAGGCGTACCGCCAGGCGGGGGCCGACGACACGGTTCGGCGTCTGCTGCTTTCCGGTCTGGCCCGCCGCACCGGCCGCCGGCCGCCGCGGGACGCCGGGGAAGAAGCCGCCCTGCTCGGACGCTCCGCCCTCGAGGAGCTGCCGGCGTCCCCCGTCGCGCTCGCGCGCGAAATCGACCTTCTTCTCTCTCACTCCTCCCCCCCGTGAGCGAAGTGCCAGCCGCACCCACCCCCGACATCACTGACGTCACCGACGTCGCCGGCGGCAGGACCGCCGCAGCCGCGGCCGCCGTCGGGCGCACCGACGAAGTGCTGCGGCGGGTGGAAACGGTAGTGCTCGGGCAGCGCGAGACCCTGCGGCAGATGATGGTGGCACTGATCGCCGGCGGGCACGCGCTGCTGGAAGGCGTTCCCGGCACCGCCAAGACGCTCGCGATCCGCTCGCTCGCGCTGGCGCTCGAGCTGCGCTTCGGCCGGGTGCAGTTCACGCCCGACCTGATGCCCACGGACCTGCTCGGCGTCAACGTCCTCGACGAGCTGCGCCGCGACTTCGTCTACCATCCCGGCCCCGTCTTCACGGACCTGCTCCTCGCCGACGAGATCAACCGCGCCCCCGCCAAGACGCAGTCCGCGCTGCTCGAGGCGATGCAGGAACGGCAGGTGACGGTGGACGGGGTGAGCCGCCCCCTGTCGCAGGCGTTCACGGTGTTCGCGTCGCAGAACCCGGTCGAGTACGAGGGCACTTATCCGCTCCCGGAAGCGCAGCTCGACCGCTTTCTGCTCAAGATCGTGCTGCCCTATCCGGCGGCCGCGGCGGAGCGGGCAATCCTGGACCGGTACGCCGAGGGTTTCCGCGCCGACCGGCCGGAGAGTTTCGGATTCGAGCCCGTGTTCGGAGAGGGCGAGTTGCTCGACCTGCGGGAAGCCGCCGGGCGCGTATACGTCGAGCCTTCCGTGCGCGACTACGTCACCCGGATCGTCCGCGCGACGCGCGAAGAGCCGAGCTTCGCGCTGGGCGCCAGCCCGCGCGCGGGCGTGGCGCTCTTCCTCGCGGCGAGGGCGGAGGCGCTCCTCGCGGGACGCGACTTCGTCACCCCCGACGACGTCAAGACGCTCGCCCTCCCGGTGCTCCGCCACCGGGTGATCCTGACGCCGGACGCGGAGATCGAGGGGGACACTCCCGACAATCGCCTCGAAGCGCTGCTGGCCACGCTCGAAGCTCCCCGCTGAAAGGCGGCGCCAGCATGCTGCCGACCCCCCGGCTCCTGCTCGCGCTGGCGGCGGCCGCGCCGCTCTGGCTGCTGGGGTGGCGCGCGGCGCTCGCCGCGGATCTGCTGATCCTGGGTGCCGCCCTGCTCGACGGCGTGCTCGCGCGCGGGTCGCCTTCTCCCCGGGTGGAGCGGGTCGCTCCGACCCGCGTCTCGTTGGGGTCCCTTTTTCCCGTCCGGCTGGAGGTCGTCAACCCGACGCCGCGCCCGCTCACCCTGCAGGTGACGGACGACCTTCCCGGCGGCCTCGAACGGGAGGGCGCCGACCGCTGGGAGGCGATCGTGGCACCGGGAGACGCACTGCGCGTCACGTACACCGTGGGGGCCGCGGAACGCGGGGCGCACGCGCTGGGCGACGTGCACCTGCGCGTGCGCGGACCGCTCGGCCTGGTGTGGCGCGAGCAGCGCATCCCCCGCGCGGATCCGCTCTCCGTGCAGCCGGGCATCGAGGGTCTCCGCCGGCAGCGTCTGCTCGGGCTGCGCCGCCTGCGCGACGCCGGCGTGCGCGCCACCCGCGAGCGCGGGGAGGGGGGCTCGTGGGAAAGCCTGCGCGAGTACGTCCGCGGCGACGATCCCCGTGGAATCGACTGGAAGGCCACCGCGCGGCGCGGCGAACCGATGGTGCGTCTGCGGGAGGCGGAGCGGAGCCAGAACGTGCTGCTCGTGATCGACGCCGGCCGCCTGATGACGGAGCGGATCGGCGACCGGGAGCGCATCGACCACGCCCTCTCCGCCGCGCTCCTGCTCGCCGAGGTGGCGACCCGCCATGGCGACCGGGTGGGGTTGATGGTCTTTGCGGAGTCGGTGCGCCAGTGGATCCCTCCGCGGCGCCTCCCGCTGGGCCGCGTCAGCGAAGCCCTCGGCGCGGTGCAGCCGACGCTCGCCGAGCCGAACTATCCGGCGGCGTTCCTCCACCTGGCGCGCCGCCTGCGCCGGCGCTCGCTGCTGGTGGTCTTCAGCGACGTCATAGACCCGCGCGCGTCGGCGGCGCTGGTCGCCCACCTCGGGCGTGCCGCCGGCCGCCACCTGCCGCTGCTGATCGCGCTGCGCAACCCGGACCTCGACGTGGCGGCGGAGGCGGTGGTCACCGAACGCGCTGACGCGCTGCGGCGCGCCGCCGCCGAGGAATTGCTGCAGGCGCGCGCAGTGGCACTCGCCGCCATGCGGCGGTCGGGCGCACTGGTGGCCGACGTCGCGGCCGGGGGCGCGGTCGCCGCGACGGTCAATCGTTATCTGGAGGTGAAGCGCCGCGGGCTGCTCTGAGCTCTGCGTCCCGCTCGCTGCCGGGAAGGAGCAGGTACGCCAGCAGGAGGAGCGCGAAGAGCGCCGCCGCGAGGAGCTTCACCGAGCCCGGCAGTGGCGACGGGGAGATGAACCCTTCGATGCTCCCCGCCACCAGCAGCAGCACGGTAGTCCCGCCGATCAGCGCCACCGCGTCGCGCCCTCGCTCCACCAGGATATCGCGACGCGACCGCCGTCCCGGCGCGAGCAGCGCCGATCCGAGCCACAATCCGGCACCCCCCGCGATGCAGATCGCCGTCAATTCGATGGTGCCGTGCGGCAGCACGAACGTCCAAAGCTGCAGAGCGGCTCCATGGTTGGCGAAGAGCGCGGCGGCGGCGCCGAGATGAACCCCGTTCAGCAGGAGGATCAGCGCCGTTCCGATCCCTGCCAGGATGCCGCCGGCGAACGCGACGAAGGTGACCTGCACGTTGTTGGCGACGATGCCGCTCGCCATTACCGGCATGAACACCTCGGGGACATCGACGTACCCGCCCCCCGCGCGCCCCCTCTCCGGCGCCGTTTCCGCGCGTGCGATCATTTCCGCGGGGAGCAGGGAGCGGGCGCGGAGCGGCTCCGCCCTTACCGCGGCAAAGGCGAGCACGGCGGGAAGGTAGAGGAAGACCGCGGCCAGGGCGATGGGGCGCCAGAGCCGGCGCACCAGCCGCGGAAAGCCGATCGCCAGCCAGGCGCCGAGCAGCCGCCACGATCGCTCCGCCGGCCGGTACAGCAGGTTGTGACCCGCCCCTACCCAGCGCTCCAGCGAATACGTCAGGTCGTCGGACGCGCCGTAGGTGCGCGCCCGCGCCAGATCGGCCGCGGTTTCCCGGTACAAAGCCGCGAACCGGGTCACCTCCGCCTCCGGCAGCCGCCGCAGCCCGCGCCGTCCGGCTAGCGCCAGCAGGGCGCGGTACTCGCTCCACCTCCGGCGCTGCCCGCGGACCAGCGCCGCCGCCTGTGGGGTGCCGCCGCCGAGCATCGCCCGGCGCGCGCTTTCTTCCTGGTAGAGGAGGGCCAGGAAGCGGTCCGGAGTCATCCCCCGGCTGCGCGAATCGGCGGCCAGCGGGTCGGCTAGCGCAGCCGCTACCTGCCGCGCGAGGCGCTGCCGTGGTTCGGCGGCGAGTCCCGCTCGGCGCGAAGCGTAGCGGGACAGCAAGGCGAACTCCTGCGCCGCAAGCTGCGGCGGGCCCGTTCGCTCCGCCACCTCCGCCGCTTCTTCCGGGAGTTCGGCGGCGGCGCTTTCCCGCACCACGAGCGAGCCGGCGGCCATGTCGCCGAGCCGCTGCCCTCGGGGGTGGAGCAGGATCGCCACCCCGCCGACCAGCCACGACGGGATCGGCTGGATATCCACCACGCGGAGCAGGTTGCGCACCGCCGCGCCGCGCAGGGTGAGCGGGTGCCCGCCGTCGTGCACGACGCGAATGCCGACCGCCCGCTTGCCGGGAGTTTGTCCGTCCCGCAGCCCTTCCCAGAAGACGAAGTACCCCCAGACGAGCGCGAAAACGACGAGCAGCAGCACCGCCGTCCCCCACCCCGCCGCGGTCTGCGGTACCGTCCCGACGCGGCTCACCAGCAGGGGGACTCCGAGCAGCACCGCCAGCATCAGCAGGGCCAGGATCAGCGTATCCAGCAGCAGTGCCGCGAAACGCGATCCGAGGTCCGCCAGGGCGTACCCGATCGCGACGTGCTCGGGGGTCTCGACCTCGAGACGGCGGCCCTGCAGGGCCGGAGGCGGGGCCTTCACTGCCATGGGACGCGGGTGGCGATGGAGTGCGGGTGCGCTAGCAAGCTCAGTGGTGTACGTCCACCACCAGGCGGGAGGGATCGTACAGTTCGAGCACGCGGTAGGGACGCGGCGCCGTCAGCCCGAGGACCCATTCCGCCACCCCCTCGAAGTCGCACGTCTGACGCAGCTCGCGGACTACCGGCAAGAGGAGCAGGTTGGCGCGGTCCTCGTCGGAGAGCGTGGAGTTTCCGACGTCGTCGTGGCCCCGGGCGGGAGCGATGCGTACCCGCAGCCAGGCATCTCCCGCGACCTGCAGCTCACGCCCGGAGCCGCACTGACGGATGGGCGCGTCGGCGAACTCGATGCGGTAGCCGGGGAGCGAATCGCCCACGAACTCCCAGACCGCACGATCCCACTCGGGGTTGCTGGCCGCGCGCACGGTATTGATCGTCACCGGCCGATGAGCGCCGGAAGCGATCTCGGTGGGTCCCGCGGTCCACGCAGTATCGTCCAGCGCCGCCGCGATGGCTTCGGCGGTCGAGGAGTCGGCCGGGACGGCAGTCGGCTCCGCTGGCGCCTCCGGAACGGCGTTTTCCGCCGGCAGCTCCCCCGCCGCATCGCCATCTCCCCTGCTCCCGTCGCACCCCGCCAGAGCGAGCAGCAGCGCGATCCCGAGCGGCGCCCGCTTCACGCGGCCTGCGCGGCGGCGATCCGCCCTGCGCCGGTGTAGACGTTGAAGCGCGACCCCCGGAGAAAGCCGACCAGCGTCATCCTCGCCTGCTGCGCGAACTCGGCGGCGAGGCTGGACGGGGCGGACACCCCGGCGAGCAGCGCCACCCCCGCGCGGGCCGCCTTCTGCACCAGCTCGAAGGAGAGGCGCCCGCTCACCAGCACGATGCGGCCGCCGAGCGGCACCTCGCCGGCCAGGAGCGCGGCGCCGACCACCTTGTCGAGCGCGTTGTGACGCCCCACGTCCTCACGGATCCGCAGCAGGTCGCCCCCGGCGGTGAAGCAGCCGGCGGCATGCAGGCCGCCGGTGCGGTCGAACACCGTTTGTGCCTCCCGCAGCTTGGAGGGCAGCGTGACGAGAACCTCCGGCCGGACCTGCAGACACCCCTCGACGGGCGGGCAGCCGAGCTCCAGCACCGCTTCGATGCTGGCCTTGCCGCACACCCCGCAGCTCGAGGTAGTATAGAAGTTCCGCTGCAAGCGTGCCGGATCGAAGGGAGTGCCGGGGGCGAGCAGCACGGTCACCGTGTTGTAGCGCTGCTCTCCGCCGCGCTCCGCTACGCAGTAGCGGATCTCGCGGACCTGCTCCCCGGTGGAGATCACCCCTTCGGAGTGGAGAAAGCCCGCCGCCAGATCGAAGTCGGCTCCGGGGGTGCGCATGGTGACGGCGACGGGCACGGCGGCGGAGGCGCCGCCGGAAACGCCGACACGGATCTCGAACGGCTCCTCCGTGGCGAGCACGTCGCGTCGCTCGCGCCGCGCGACGCCGTCGGCGTCCACCGCCACCTGCTGCACGCCGCGTCGCACGGTGCTCCCGGGGCGGCCACTCGTCGCGCGGATCATCCGGTAAACGTGAAACGCCCCTCGCCGGGCGGCAAGGGGCGTCGGGACGAAGATTCCGGTTCCGCGACGGCGGAACCGGATCTCCGGATCCGGCCGTCCGACTACAGAGCGGACGCCAGCAGCGCGATGACCGCGACGATTACCACCGCGATGCCGATCAGGTAGAACGCATTCCCCCGTACCTCCTGGCGTGATGCCACTTCGACCCGCTCGGTCTTGACCTGCTGCGCCTCGGCCCGGATCGGCCGGGTATCGACCTGCTTCTCCGGAAGCGTCCGCTCCACGGTGACGGGAGACGCCTCTGAGGGCGCCGGTCCGGACAGGGCGATGGTCTGCTGCGCCACGGCCGCGGGGGCAGCGAGCAGGGTGAGAGCCAGCGCGAGAGGAACAGAACGCATGAACGCCTCCTGAGGATGGAGATGGAGCCGGACAGCTCGGAAGCGAGCAGCCGATGGGGTGCAACATAATCGATTGGGGCGTGTTTCGCCCAACC
>JBPCJG010000100.1:0-3935 GCA_051005515.1 Longimicrobiaceae bacterium | reverse complement strand
CGGCGCTCATCCCCCAGTAGGTTCCGGCAAAGACCGGAACACCGAGGAGGGCGAGCGGCAGCATCCAGGGGACCGCCACCAGCACCGCGGCGGCGACGGCTCCTCCCCCGCCCAGCCCGGCCGTCAGCGCGCCGGCGAAGCGCCCATTGCGCTGCGACGACAGGTCGGCGGCGAGGGCGACGAAGCTGCGCCCCTCCTCCACCGGCTCGACCACCGTTTCCAGCTCGCGCACGTCGAGGCGCGGCGTCTTGTCGGAGAACTGCTGCGCCGTGCGGGCGAGCGTCGCGGCGAAGCCGCTCCCCCGTTCGTACACCGTCACCGGGAGGCGGCGCCGTTGCACCACCATGTGCTCGCAGTCGAGCAGGTACCGCTCCAGCTCCGCCGCGACGCGCTCGGCCGGGAGGCCGACCACCCGTCCGGCCGTCGCGCGCCCGCGCCCGAAGTAGCGCGCCAGCGTGCCCTCCTCCGGCTCACCACGCCCCCGCACCTCCGCCACCGCCCGACGCACGTGCTCGGGCGCGAGACCCAGCTCGGTCCCGATGCGCACCACCTCGGCCTCGTCGACTCCGTCCGGGGCATCGGAGCCCTGCGCCTGCAGCTCGACGGCGCGGCGGATGACGGCCTCGAGCTGCTCGCTGGAAAGCCGGCGGGCGGGGAGATTGGTGTTGTTGTTCCCGTCCGTCGCCATCAACTAAGGCCCTCCCATTCGACAGGCAGGCCGCTCAAACGGGTTCAAGTCAAGGCGCGCGACGAGTCCCGATCGAGTCGTAGCAGCGCTACGACGCAGTGAGTGGACGAGGAGCAGCAACGCAGAATTGGGCCGATTTCAGCGGTCGTTTGAAGGAAATGCTTCGAGTACCACCGCTATCCCCTGCCCCCCGCCAATGCACGCCGACCCCAACCCGAAGCGCTGGCCGCGGCGCCGCAGCTCGTGCAGCAGGTGCACGGTGATGCGCGCGCCGGAGGCGCCCAGGGGGTGCGACAGGGCGATGGCGCCGCCGGAGACGTTGGTGATCTCGCGGTCCAACCCCAGCTCCTTTTCGACGGCGCAGTACTGCGACGCGAACGCCTCGTTCACCTCGATCAATTCCATCTCCCCGAGCTCCATGCCCGCGCGCTCCAGCGCCGCGCGCGATGCAGGCGCCGGCCCGATCCCCATCTCCGAGGGTTCGACGCCCGCCACCGCCCACGACAGCAGCCGCCCCAGCGGCTGCTTGCCGTTCTCCTCGGCCCACTTCGCGGAGCTGATCACGGTCGCGGCGGCGCCGTCGCCGATCCCCGACGCGTTCCCCGCCGTCACCGTGCCGCCTTCCTTGAAGTACGGCTTCAGCTTGGCCAGCGCCTCGGGCGTCGTGTCGGGGCGCATGTGCTCGTCCTCGGCGAACTCCTTCTCCCCCTTGCGGGTCTTGAGGGTGACCGGAACGATCTCCTCCTCGTAGCGCCCCTCTTTCCACGCCTCCTGCGCCCGCTGCTGCGAGCGGATCGCGTACTCGTCCACCTCCTCGCGGGTGATGTCGTAGCGGTCGGCGAGGTTTTCGGCGGTCATCGCCATCGAGCAGCCGCTGAAGGTGTCGGTGAGCGCCTCCCAGAGCAGGTCTTCGTAGAACTTGCCGGAGGCCCCCAGACGCTGGTCGCCCCAGCGCGCGCCGCGGATCACGTGCGGAGCCTGGCTCATCGACTCCGCCCCGCCGCAGAGTGCGACATCGGCTTCGCCGAGCAGGATTTCCATCGCCCCGGTCACCACCGCCTGGAAGCCGGAGCCGCAGAGCCGGTTCAGCGTGATCGCGGGGACGGTGACGGGGAGACCCGCCCGCAGCCCCACGTGACGCGCGAGGTAGATCGCGTCGGCCGAGGTCTGCAGCGCGTTGCCGAAGACGACGTGGTCGATCTGGTCGCCATCCACCCCGGCGCGGCAGAGTGCCCCCTCGGCCGCGGCGACGCCAAGGTCGGTAGCAGAAAGGTTGCGGAGCGCGCCGCCAAAGGTGCCGAAGCCGGTGCGTGCGGCGGAAAGGAAGACTACGTCGGTATCGCTGCCCTGAGTCGCCATGGGTTTCGCCTGGGGGATGATCCTGGGGATAATATCGTGAGCAAGCAGGGAATATGCCCGGCCGCCGGAAAGACCGTCAAGCGCGGGCGTTGCTGGCTGCGGCGCCCGGCTCTAGCTTCCCGGCGTGCTCTACCGGCTGCTGCGACCGCTCCTCTTCCGCCTCCCCGCCGAAACCGCCCACGCGCTGGGGACGGGCGTGCTGGAAAGGGTGGGCGCGAGCGCGGCGGTGCGGCGGGCGCTGCGGAGCATGCTCGAAGTCCGCGACCCGCGGCTCGAAGTCGAGCGCTGGGGAATCCGCTTCCCCAACCCGGTGGGGGTCGCGGCCGGGCTCGACAAGGATGGGACGCTCTTCAACCCGCTGGGCGCGCTCGGCTTCGGCTCCGTGGAAATCGGCACCATCACCGCTCACGCCCAGGCGGGCAACCCCCGCCCGCGTCTCTTCCGCCTGCCGCGCGACCGGGCCCTGCTCAACCGCATGGGCTTCAACAACCCCGGTGCCGAAGCGGTCGCGCAGCGACTCGCGGACGTCGCGATCGAGTCCGTGCTCGGGATCAACCTCGGCAAGAGCCGCGACACGCCTCTCGAGCGGGCGACGGAGGACTACCTCCGCTCGCTCGAGCTGCTGGAGCCGTTCGCCCGCTACCTGGTGGTGAACGTCAGCTCTCCGAACACGCCGGGGCTGCGGAGCTTGCAGCGCGCGGCCCCGCTGCGGGCGCTGCTGCGGGCGCTGCTCGCCCGCTCGCGGGAGCTGGCCCAGGCGCGCGGCGGATCGCCGCGCCCGCTGCTGGTCAAATTGTCCCCCGACCTGGACGACGACGCCGTGGACGCGGCGACGGCACTGGCGGCCGAAGAGGGCGCCGCGGGCATCATCGCGGCCAACACCACGCGCGAGCGAGAGGGGCTGCGGACGCCGGCGGCCCGGCTCGCGATGCTGGGGGATGGGGGGGTCAGCGGAAAGCCGCTCCGCAAGCGGATGCTGTCGCTGGTGCGCCGCATCCACCGGCGCTCGGAGGGGCGGCTCACCGTCGTCGCCGTGGGGGGAATCTTTTCCGCCGGCGACGCCTACGCCGCCCTCCGCGCCGGGGCGGCGCTGGTGCAGCTCTACACCGGCTTCGTGTACGTAGGGCCCACCGCCGCGCGCGACATCAACCGCGGCCTCCTCCGGCTGCTCGAGCGTGACGGGTTCGCTTCGCTCGAGCACGCCATCGGCCGCGACGGATGAGCGCGAGGCAAGTCGCCTCCTTCCTGCACGCTTTCCTGCGACCGGAGGCGGTGCGGGTGCCCGAACGCCTCATTCACCTCGACCTCCCTTCCGGTCCGACGCCGGCGCTTCAGATCGGCGAGATGGGCGGGGCACCCTGGGTAGTTCTCCACGGCGTCACCGTGCCGGGTGCCCGACACCCGCAGCTCCAGCGGCTCGTCCGGGCGCTCGCAGGCGCGGGTGCCCTGGTCCTGGTTCCGGACATCGCCCCCTGGCGCGAGCTGCGCATCGACCGCGACCGCTCGGCGGCGGTGATCACCGCCGCGGTGGAGCGCGCCCACGACGACGCGTCAGGCCAGCACGTGACGCTGTGCGGCTTCTCCATCGGCGGGACGGAGGCGCTGACCATAGCCGCACTGCCAGCGGTGGCCAGCCGCCTGCGCCGGGTGGTGTCGTACGGCGGGTACGCCGACCTCGAGCGCGCCGTACGCTTCATGTTCACCGGCGCGCACGACCGGGAGGAAGTGCCGTACCG
Source organism: Longimicrobiaceae bacterium (assembly GCA_051005515.1). Taxonomy (GTDB): domain Bacteria; phylum Gemmatimonadota; class Gemmatimonadetes; order Longimicrobiales; family Longimicrobiaceae; genus JBPCJG01. The sequence continues at coordinate 152 of JBPCJG010000100.1, read as the reverse complement.
CGGCGATCCGGACCCGTACGGGCGTTGGGTGCTCGCGGCGAACTATCTCGACCGGGTGCCCGAGCTGGAGGGCGCCGCCGCGGTCGCCGACGCGGTGCGTGGTCTGGCGCTGGAGGTAGGCACGCGGCAGGCGTTCGCGGGCGACCCGCGTT
>JBPCJG010000099.1:0-4600 GCA_051005515.1 Longimicrobiaceae bacterium | reverse complement strand
TCGAGCATCTGATTGAAGTCGCAGTCGTAGAGGGTGCCGTCCCACCCCACCGACAGCGTGTTCCTGCACATCACCCCCGCCGCCGCCGCGGGGTTGTACGCGTTCACCAGCCGCTCCATGTACTCGTCCAGCTTCCCCTCCTCCTGGAGGAACTCGAGGAAGCGGGAGATGGGCAGGTTGGTGATGGTGAAGAGGGAGTTGAACTCGATCCCGTAGGAGCGCATCAACTGTCGTTTCCAGTCGCGCTCGAGCGCCTCCTGGTTGCCCGGCAGAAAGGTGCCTACCGGGTTGGTCACCAGGTTCAGGATCAGCCCCGTACCCGGCTTGCCGTAGCCGAGCGCGTTGAGGCGATGCAGCGCGTCGATGGACTCCTCGAAGACCCCCTCCCCCCGCTGCGAATCGGTGCTCTTGGCGCGGTAGTGCGGCAGCGACGCCACCACCTCCACCCGGTGCTCCGCAAAGAACTCGGGAAGGTACGCGTAGTTGGGGAGGGTGATGATGGTGAGGTTGCAGCGGTCCATGACGCGCTTGCCGAGCCGGGAGGCGTGCTCCACCATCTCCCGCCACCGCTTGTGCAGCTCCGGCGCCCCGCCGGTGATGTCGAAGACCGGGATGTCGGTACTTTCCAGCACCTCCAGTACCCGGTCCACGACGTCGTCGGGCATCATCTCCGTCCGGTCCGGTCCGGCGTCCACGTGGCAGTGACGGCACGTCTGGTTGCACTTCTTGCCGACGTTGACCTGGAGGATGTCGATCCCGGTGGGGCGCAGCGGAAAGAGCCCGGTCGTCTCCAGCGCGTCCTCGAAGGTGCGCTCGATCGGAGCCCGCGCGAGCACGGCCCGCTGCGCCGCTCCCGAGGCGAGGACCGCGTGGCGCTTCTGCAGGGTGGGCAGGACCCGGCTCATGGAAAAGTACGGAGTACGCAGTACGCAGTACGCAGGGGGGTGAGCCGGGCGTCGAGGCGTCCCGCTGCGATCTGCCGGATTCGCCATCGTTGTACCGCGTACCGCGTACCGCGTACCGTGTACTGCATCCCCCTACATCCCCAACTGAGAGACGTGGTTGCGCATCTGTATGCCGTGCACCAGCGACGCGCCGCCGCGGATCGCCGCCGCCACGTGCACCGCCTCCGTCATCTGCTCGGAGTCGGCGCCCTTCTGCAGGCAGTCCGAGGAGTAGGCGTCGATGCAGTAGGGGCACTGCACCGCGTGGGCCACCGCCAGCGCGATCAGCGACTTTTCGCGTTCGGAAAGCGCGCCCTCCGCGAAGACCGCGTTGTACCAGGAAAAGAATTTGTCGGCCAGCGCGGGGGCGTCCTGGCCGATCTCGCCGAAGCGGGCGAGGTCGGGGGCGTGATAGTAGTTCTCGTGCATCGGGGTGATGGATGGGGGGTGTTTCGGCAGCGCTCCGACGCCGACGCCGGTGTCTACGACAAGACACCCCGCCGCGGATCGGTTCCCCGATCAGGCGTCGCGCTGCTCGCGCAGGCGCTCCAGGTAGCGCCGGATGCGGCGCGCGTTGGTGCCGACGTCGCTCCCTCCGACGCGGGAGACCGAGCGCACGTCCACCCACGAGCCTCCCGCGACGCCGCGCACGCGCACGACCACGTCGTCGCGGAAGCCGAACCAGAAGGTTTGATCCGTCGCCTCGATGCGCCCGCTGGCGGAGTCCGCGGCGACGATCTCCCACCCCATCTCGCGCGCGACCGCGAGCGCGCGCCGGAACGCCTCCTCGGGGCGCAGCGGGAGTGCGGCAGGGTACAACTCCGGGTACCCCTCCCGCTGCAGCGCGGCGATGCTGTCGCCGCCGTATTCGGCGGGATTCGGCGCTTCGGCGCGGAGCGGGAGGACTGCGACGAACTCCGGCGGGTCGCGCGTGTCGGTGGTGATGTCGTGTATGGGCGGCACCGCGCGCGCCTGCCGGCGCCACTGCCAGGGAACGCCGAAGACTACCGCGGCGACGACCAGCCCGGCGACGGCCGCGCCGAAGCCGCGGCGGGGCGTCCCCGGCCGCGCCTGCGCGATCCCGACGGCGCTCACCAGCGCCGCCAGGATCGCGAGGTACGCCGCGTACTTCAGCACGGTGAAGCCGGTGCCGAACCCCCACCATCCCCAGCGAGAACCGAAGCCGGCGAGCGCCGCGGCAAGGGCCGCGAGCAGCGCCAGCGCGAGCCCGGCGTAGGCGACGCGGGAGCGGGAGTGCATGTCGGTAGTCCTCATCTCGTCCGGGAAAACGGGGATGACGTACCGCAATCTACGCATCAGGGGGCGTGCCGGCGATGCGGCGTTGAATGCCGCGCCGCGGGGAGCTATCCTGTAGGACCCTCACGACCCCCGCTATGTCGTCTCCCACGAGTGAACACCACCACGAGCTCGCCGCCGGGCGCGGCCCGGTAGCCGTCGCCGTAGTCACGGTCAGCGATTCGCGCGACGCCGGCAGCGACGCCAACGGCGACTACCTCAAGGCGCGCATCTCCGCCGCGGGGCATACCCTCGCGCACTACGGAGCGATCGCCGACGAGCCGGCGCAGGTAGCCACCTCGCTCGAGCAGGCCATCCTCGCCGACGCCAGCGTGGTCGTCTTCAACGGGGGGACGGGGATCGCGCCGCGCGACCGCACCTACGACGTGCTCGACCGCTTGATCGAGCGGCCGATCCCCGGCTTCGGCGAGCTCTTTCGGATGCTTTCCTGGGAGCAGGTGGGCTCCGCCGCGATGCTGTCGCGCGCGAGCGCCGGCGTCTGCCGCGGCGCCGTCATATTCTCGCTCCCCGGCTCGCCCGCCGCCGTCCGCCTCGGTTGGGAGCGCCTGATCGAGCCGGAGCTCGAGCACCTGGTCTGGCAGACGGAGCGCTGAAGCCGCGGTGCCATCCCCCGGACGCCCATCCCCTCGCACCTTTTCGCAACCACGCACCATGAGAACACACCTGCTTGCCGCCGCTTGCCTCTTCGTCGCCACTTCCGCCGGCGCGCAGCAGGCGCCCACCCCGATCGCGCAGCGCACCGCCAACGACGGCAACGTGGTCCTTTCCGGGGTGCCGGAGGTCCCCGATTCGCTGCTCGCCCTGGTCGACCGCTACGGCGACGTGCGGAGCGCGAGCTTCTCGGACTGGACGGCGGACGGCTCCGGCATCTACGTCGCCACCCGTTTCGGCAACACCACGCAGCTCCACCGCGTGGACAGACCCGGCGGGGCGCGCCGCCAGATCACCTTCTTCGACGAGCCCGTCGGCGGAGCCGAGCGGCGGCCCCGCGGGCGCGAGCTGCTCTTCGGCATGGACCAGGGGGGGGCCGAGTTCTACCAACTCTTCCTGCTCGATCCGCGGACGGGCGCGGTGCGCCGACTCACCGACGGCGAATCTCGCAACGGCAACGCGGAGTGGAGCCCGGACGGGCAGCGTATCGCTTTCACCAGCACCCGCCGCAACGGGCGGAGCAACGACATCTGGATGATGGAGGTAGCGGACACCTCCAGCGCGCGGCTCCTCCTGGACGCGCCCGAGGGGGGCGCGAGCTGGGGCGTCAGCGACTGGAGCCCGGACGGGAGCCGCGTTCTCGTCACCGAGTACGTCAGCGCCAACGACTCGCGGGTGCACCTGGTGGACGTCGCCACCGGCAAGCGCCGCAGGGTCGCCGGCGGCAAGCCGGCGGCGGGGTGGTTCGGGCTCGCCTTCACCCCGGTCGGCGAGGGAGCCTTCGTGACCACCGACTCGCGCGGCGAGTTCCGGCAGCTCGCGGTGCTCGACCTGCTCACCGAGCGGCTGCGCGTCCTGACCGGCGAGATCCCCTGGGACGTGGAAGATTTCACCCTCGGCCACGACGGCAGCCGCGCCGCCTTCACGGTCAACGAAGGTGGCAGGTCGCGCCTCTACCTGCTCGACCCGCGCAGCTACCGCTTCGCTCCGGTCGAGGGGGTCCCGGTCGGTCTCATCGGCGGCCTCGAGTTCTCGCCGGACGGGAAGCGCCTGGGGATGACCCTCAACAACGCGACCACCCCCAGCGACGCATTCTCGCTGGAACTGGGCGCCGACCCGCTCGCGGCCGGCAAGCTGGTCCGCTGGACGGACAGCGAAACCGGCGGCCTCGACCCGCAGACCTTTGTCTCGCCCGAGCTGATCGAGTACCGCACCTTCGACGGCAGGATGATCCCGGCGTGGGTCTACCGGCCGAAGGGACCCGGTCCGCACCCGGTGATCGTGGACATCCACGGCGGCCCCGAAGGGCAGGAGCGCCCCGGCTTTTCCAGCACCGTGCAGCTCTGGGTGAACCAGCTCGGCGCCGCGGTGGTCGCGCCCAACGTCCGCGGCTCGGCCGGATACGGCAAGGAGTACCTGAAGCTCGACAACGCGATGAAGCGGGAGGACTCCGTCAAGGACATCGGCGCCCTGCTCGACTGGATCAGTGTGCAGCCGGGATTGGACGGGGACCGCGTCGCCGTCTACGGCGGCTCGTACGGAGGGTACATGGTGCTGGCCTCCATGGTCCACTACAGCCCGCGGCTGCGGGCCGGGGTGGACATCGTCGGCATCTCCGACTTCATCTCCTTTCTGGAGAACACCCAGGACTACCGGCGCGACCTGCGCCGCCCGGAGTACGGCGACGA
>JBPCJG010000098.1:0-10397 GCA_051005515.1 Longimicrobiaceae bacterium | reverse complement strand
GTGAACGGGGCGCCACGCTCACGGCAGCGTTCCAGTTCGCGGTGGATCGCTTCGCCGCCGGCCAGTCCGCTGGTCGGGTTGCGGTCCCGTCCCAGCTCCGCGAGTCGGAGGAGCGCGGAGATGCGGGCGAGCAGCTCCCGGTTGTCGAAGGGTTTCCCGAGATAATCGTCGGCGCCGGCGTCGAACCCCTCCAAGCGGTCGTCCAGCGCCCCCTGTCCGGTCAGGATCAGCACCGGGAGGTGCTCCAGCCGGGGATCGGACTTGATCGCGCGGCACACCTCGAACCCGTCGGGATTCCCCATCCGGTAGTCGAGCAGCACCAGGTCCGGCGGCTGGGCACGCACGGCCGCCAAGGCTTCCGCGCCGCTCCTCGCCAGCCGGGATCGAAAGCCCGCTGACTGGAGCAGCGAGGAAACCATCTCCCGAACGGCTGCGTCATCGTCCGCGAAGAGTATTTCGCGCATCACCTGGACAGGATGGCGGCCAGTGCTCGTTCGCTCAGATACGCTCTGCCCCGCGGGCGGTTCCGCCGCGTGATGCGGTCCAGGAGCCGGCGCGGACTGGCCGCATGGCGGCAACGGCCGCATCTTGCCGGCACCACGTCACCCGCCACGGCTTCCTTCGAGGTGCAAGCATGGTCGCAGCCGTCGTCCTGATCCGCGCCGTTCCCGGCGACATTCCCGCGCTCGCCCGCCGTCTCGCCGGCATCGACGGCGTCGCCGAAGTCTACTCGGTGGCCGGGGACTGGGACCTGGTGGCGGTGGTGCGGGTCGCCGAGTACGACCGGGTGGCCGAGGTGGTGACCGAAGAAATCGCCGCTGTCTCCGGGATCGAACGGACCAACACGCTCACCGCCTTCCGCGTCTACTCCCGGCAGGATCTGGAGCGCGCCTGGGACATGTTCGAGTAGGGAGTGTTCATTCGGGGGGCGCCACCTCCGCCAGCCGCGCGGCGGCCGCCTCCCTGACGACGTCGGCGGCGAAGCCGCGTCGCGCGAGGAAGTGCTCGATCCGGCGGCGAGCGCGGACGGGTTCTTCGCCGGGGCGGGGACGCCACTTCGCGGCGGCCGCGCGTGCGAGCGTCGCCTCAGCATCGGGATCGTTTTCCAGCACTTCGTCGATCGCCGCGCCGGCCGTCGCGGCATCGACGCCCTTCGCGCGCAATTCCGCGAGTAGCCCCCTGCGGCCGCGCGGCCGGAAGCGGAGGCGGTCGCGCACCCAGGCCGCCGCGAAGTCGGCGTCGTTCAGGAGCCCCCGCTCCCGCAGCTCGGCGAGACAGGCGTCGGTAATTTCGGGTTCGAAATCCTGGCGGAGGAGCCGTCGGCGCAACTCCGCCGTGGAACGGGAGCGGTACGAGAGCAGCCGCAGCGCCGCCTCCCGCGCCTGCCAGGCGTGGTCGCGCCGTTTCAGCAGGGTGACTTCGCCGGCGTCGACCTCCGCTCCCACAGCCAGGCCGGTGCGCGCCCACACTTCCGCCGAGACCTCGATCCGTTCCGCGCCGTCGAACCGCAGGGCGACACGGTTCCGGCGGCGCGCAAGCGCCTCCACCGCCGTGATCCTCACCTCCCCGCCGTCTCCCATCGCCGCTGGAGCCGCGGCTTGTCGCCCGACGGCAGCGGGGCTATGCTGCGCCTCCGATGCCCGCTGCCGCCGCCCCTCCCGACTTCGCCGCACTCCGCAGCGACGAGTTTCCGGGGGTGGGCCGATCCCCCTACTTCAACGCCGCCTCGGTCACCCCGCTCCCCGAACGCACGCGCCGGGCGCTGGAGGCATATACCGCGAGGCGTGCTTCCGCCCACGACCTGGGCAACGAGGATTTCGAGCCCACGCTCGCCCGCTGCCGGGCGGAGGCGTCGCGCCTGATCGGCGCCGACGGCGACGAGATCGCACTCGGCCCGAACACCAGCTTCGGGATCAACCTCGCGGCGCACTGCCTGCCGCTGGAACGCGGCTCGGCGGTGGTGGTGAGCGACCGCGAGTTCCCCGCCAACGTCTACCCGTGGATGCGCCTGAAGGGCGACGGGATACGCTTCGAGCGCGTCCCGACGGATGCCCTCGGCCGTCCGCACGAGGAGCGCATCCTGGAGCGGCTCGATCAGGGCGGAGTCGGCGCCTTCGCGCTTTCCGCCGTGCAGTTCGCAGACGGATATCGCGCAGACCTGGTGCGCTTCGGATCCTTCTGCCGGGAGCGGGGGATCGCTTTCGTGGTGGACGCGATCCAGGCGCTGGGGCAGCTCCCGATCGACGTTCATGCCGCGCAGATCGATGTGCTCGCGACGGGGGCGCAGAAGTGGCTGTGCGGGCCGTTCGGGACGGGCTTCGCGTACGTCCGGCGCGGCTTGCACGAGCAGATGCAGCCGCGGGCGGTGGGGTGGACGTCGCTGCGGGCATCGCAGGACTTCGCGGCGCTGCTCGATTACCGCTGGGACTTCGTCGCGGGGGCGCGCCGTTTCGAGGTGGCGACGCAACCGTTCGGCGGCTTCGCCGGGTTGACCGAGTCGCTGCGCCTGCTGCGCGACGTCGGCGTCGAAAGCATCGCGGCGCACATCGCGGAGGTGCTGCGTCCGGTACGGGAGTGGGCGGAGGAGCATCCGTCGGTCCGTGTCGTCAGCGATCTCGCTCCCCGGCACGCCTCCGGGATCTTTGCGTTCCGGCCGCCGGACCCGCAAGCGGCTTTCGCGGCGCTCGCGGGCGCGGGCGTCGTCTGCGTACTGCGCGAAGGCGCGATCCGTCTTTCTCCTCACCTCTACAACACCGTGGAAGAAATGCAGCAGACGGTGGCCGTGCTGCAGCGGACGGTAGGCTGAGCGGCTCAGCGCCGCCACGCCGCCAGTCGCGCGGCGAAGGCGTCTTCCACGCGTTTGGCGCTCGCGGTCGACTCCACGCCGTTCACGAGGATGCTGAAGGCGAGCCGTTCACCGTCCGCGGCGCGCACGTATCCCGACAACGCCGACACGCTGCGGATCGTCCCCGTTTTCGCGCGCAGATTTCCGGCGGCCGGGGTGCCGTACATCCGCTTCAACCCCTGCGGATTTCCTGCCTGCGGGAGCGAAGCCCGAAAAGCTGCCGCCCCGTCGCCCGCCGCCATGAAAGTCAGCAGGTGCAGGTTCGCGCGGGCGGTGACCCGGTCGAGGCGCGAAAGCCCCGAGCCATCGTGGATTTCGAGAGCGCTGCTGTCCGCCCCGGCAGCGGCGGCCAGGACCCTCACGGCGTGGCGGCCGGCGTTCCAGCTCCCTTGTCCCGTCGCCACCTCCCCCGCCGTCTTGAGCAGCGCGTCGGCGAAGCCGTTGTGGCTGACGTGGTTGGTGGTGCGGATCAGCTCGTCCAGCCGCGGCGAAAGGTGGGTAGCGATCAGCTGGCGACGGGAGGGGACGCCGACGGTGCGCGTCCGCACCCCTCCCGTCACCCGGATCCCCCGCGTTGCGAGCGCCGCACGCAAGGCGGCCGCCGCGTAGTTGGCGGGGTCCGCCACCGGCAGCGCGCGCGACAGCGAGGTGCCGGTCCGGAGCTGTCCACGGACGAAGAGCGTGTCCGGGCCGTACTCCCAGCGGACCGTCGTGGCGCCGCCGGACACCGCGCGCACCCGGTTGCTGATCGCAATCCCCTCGGTGGCGGGCGACGTGCGCAGCGCGACGCCGCTGGCGCGCGCGGCGAGCGTCACGCTGAGCATGTCTTCCGCGAACGAGAGCGGGCCGGCCGGAGCGGCGTACCAGCGGGTGCGGTCCGCCGGGTTCCATCCGAGCCCGATGGCTCTCCGGTCCCAGGCGCTGGCGTCGCCCACCACGTCGCCGCGCACCTCCCGGACGCCGAGGCGTGCGAGCGAATCGGCGAAGGCCGCGAGCGTGCCGCTTCCCCCGGGGAGCAGCCGGTCGGAGATCGCGGGATCGCCATTCCCAGACAGCACCAGGTCACCCAGCAGAACCCCGTCGCGGATCGGCCCCCCGGCCCAGAGACGGGTCGTATAGCGGAAGCTGGAGCCGAGGTAGTACAGCGCCGCCGCCGTGCTCCACAGCTTCAGATTCGACGCCGGAGCGAGCGGCAGGTCCGGATTCAGTGCGTACAGCGTGTCGCCGCGATCGAGCGAAACGACCAGCGCCGCCCCCCGCGCGCGGTTCCACGCCGTCGACCGCAGCACGCCGTCGAGCGCCGCCGCCAGCGAACGCGTGGAGCCGCTTCCGGGCGCGGCCGGGAGCGGCTCCTGCGCGCCCGTCGACAGCGGCGCGAGCAGCGCGAGCGTGGCGAAAAGCCACGCCGATCGCGTCCCGCCCGCCGTCATCGCAGCACGAGGAACTGGACCAGCAGCCACCCCGCACCGATTCCGGCCGCCGCCCCGGCGAGCAGCACCCAGGCGTAGCGCAGTCGATCCCGTGTCCGTCCCCTCGGCACCGCTCGTCCTCCCCCGTTGCAGGTTCGCCCGCGCCGCTTTCCCGTTGCGAGGAGCATGCCGACCCACTGGAGCCGCGGGCGGCGAACGCGTAGCTTGCTCCTCGTCTTCACGCACCCCGCGCACCGGAGCTCCCGTTTTGCACCCGCCACGGCGGTGACGGTTCCCCTCGTCTACGCGCTGGTCGCGGCACTGGCCAACCTCGGCGGAGGGGTGCTGGTGACCGGCGCATTCTCCCGCAGCCGCTCGGCACAGGGGCTGCTGATCGCGTTCGGCGCGGGCTTCATGCTCGCCGTCGCCCTGCTGGCGATGGTTCCGCACGCCCTGGCCGAGAACGCCTGGGCCGCCCTCGCCATTCTCGCCGGCTACCTGCTCGTGCACTTGACGCAGCACGCGCTCACCCCGCACTTCCACTTCGGCGAGGAAACCCACGCGGACGCGATGGTGGGTCGTTGGGTGGGGACGGCGGCGCTGCTCGGCCTCCTGCTGCACACGTTTTTCGACGGCGTCGCGATCGCGAGCGGCTTCGACGTGGGCACCGGCCTCGGGGTGCTGGTCTTCACCGCGATACTACTGCACAAGGTGCCGGAAGGGGTGACGGTAGCTTCGGTGATGCTGGCCAGCGGAAACAGCAAGCGGCGCGCGCTCGCCGGCGTCGCGGTGCTGGGCCTGTCCACCATCGCCGGCGTCCTGCTCACCGCCGAGCTGCTCCCGCTGCGGCAGCACGGGCTGGCGCTGAGCGCGGGCGTCACCCTGTATGTAGCCGCGTCCAACCTGATCCCGGAGACGCAGCGCGAGTCGGGGTGGCCAGCCGCGGCGATGGTGGTTCTCGGCGTCGCGGCGTTCCTGCTCGCGCAGGCCGTGACCGGGCCGCTGGGACCATGACCGACGATCCCTCCCTGCCGCTTTGGGACGGCGAGCCGCGATCACCCTCGATTGAAACGCCTCCCGCCGAGCGTCCGCCGCCGACGGACGCGCCGCTGCCGGAGCGGATGCGCCCGCGCACCCTCGACGAGATGGTCGGACAGCGCCCACTCGTCGGCCCCGAGGGGATCCTGCGCCGCCTGCTCGCCGCGGGGCACCTCCCGAACCTGATCCTGCACGGTCCGCCCGGAAGCGGCAAGACCACGCTCGCCCGGGTGATCGCGGGAGCCGTGGACGCCACCTTCGTTCCTTTCAACGCCACGGGCGAGGGCGTGCCGCGCCTGCGCGAGATCGTCGCCGCCGCCGAGACGCGCCAGCGCGCCGGACGCGGGACCCTGCTCTTCGTGGACGAGATCCACCGGCTCAACAAGGGGCAGCAGGACTTTCTCCTTCCCTTTCTCGAATCCGGGCTGCTGACGCTGATCGGGGCTACCACCGAGCACCCCGGCTTCGAAATCAACGCCGCGCTGCTTTCCCGCTCCCGGGTCTTGGTGCTCGAGCCGCTGTCGATGGAGGAGTTGCGGACGCTGACGCGGCGCGCGCTCGCCGATCCGGAGCGCGGGCTGGGTGGGACCGTGCGGCTGGGGAACGACGCGGAAACTGCCCTGCTGGAGGGCGCCGCGGGCGACGCCCGGCAGGCGCTCGCGGCGCTCGAAACCGCCGCGGAATTGACCGGCCGGGGCGGGGAGATCGATGCGGACGCGGTGCGGGAAGCGCTGCAGCGGCCCGTCCCCCGCTACGACACCACGCTGCGCTACGAAATGCTTTCCGCCTTCCACAAGTCGCTGCGGGCGAGCGCGCCGGATGCGGCGCTGTACTGGGCGATGCGGATGATCCGCGGCGGTGAGGATCCGCACACCCTTTTCCGGCGCCTGGTCGCGGCGGCGTACGAGGACGTGGGGCTCGCCGACCCCCGCGCCGGCACGGTGGCCGTTGCGGCGATGCAGGCGTGGGAGCGGATGGGGGCGCCCGAGGGGTACCTGCCCCTCGCCAACGCTGTCGTCTACGTTGCCACGGCGCCTAAGTCGAACCGCGCGTACACCGCGCTGCACGCCGCCTCCGCGGCGGCCGAGGAGCACTCCGAAGCTCCGGTGCCGCTCGCCCTGCGCAACGCGACCACAGCGCTGATGCGGGAGTGGGGATACGGCGAGGGATACCGCTCCGCGCACGATTCCGAGACCGGTTACGTCCCCCTGCAATGCCTCCCCGACGCGCTGGCCGGTGCCCGCTTCTACGAGCCCACCGAGCACGGCTTCGAGGCCGAGGTCACCCGCCTGATGCGGGAGCGGGACGATGGCTGAGCTGCGCCTTCTGCTCCGCCTCGACGCGCTGCGGCTGCGCCGGCTGCTGACCCGTCCGGCGCTGGCGGTCACCGCAGCGCTCGCCACCGCGGCGTGGCTCGCGGCGGTGGGATTGGCCGCCGCTCCGGCTCCGCACGCCGACGCCGAACAGCGCGTCGGCGCGGGGGTCCTGCTGGCGGCGCTCCCGGCGCTGGCGGCCTACGGGGTGCTCTTCCGTCCCGCCGACGACGCCTTCCTGCGGCGGCTGGGGGTGGGGGCCCGCGCCCTCTACGCGCATCGGACGCTGCGCCTGCTCTGCTGTACACTCCTGCCGGTGCCCTTCGTCTCCAGCTTCGGCGCATGGGGTGCCCCGGCCATCGGGCTGGCCGGGGCGACGGCGGGCGCCGTCGCCGCCTGGGGGGCGGCCACCAGCACGTTCGTGTCCGCCGCCGCCGCCGTCCACGCCGCCTCCGGCCGCCCGGCCTGGTGGCAGGGGCTGGTCGCCTGGGACGTGGAGCTGTCGCGCACGGCGCCGCTGATCTACGCGCCGCTCTTTCCGCTGCTCGCGGGAGGGATCGCCGCCGCGGTCGTCGCCAGCGCTCCGCTGGGGGGAGTCGCCCTGGTGGCGGCGGTCGCGGCGGTGCTGGTGGCGAGGTCGGCGCACACCTTTGCGCGCGTCCTCCCCCGCTTCGCGCCCCACGCGGCCGAGCTGGCGTACGCGGACGACGCGCGGCGGGCGGGGACGACGCTGACCATCGGCGGCGGGGTCGCGCGCCTGCTGCCGCGCCGGATCGCCGCTGTGCTGGCGCGCGATTCGGCGGCGGCGATCCGCCGCCGCCGCGCGAGCGTGCGAGCGGCCTGGCCGGTCGCCGCGTTTGGTGTGCTGGCGCTCGCGCGCGGCGGTGCCGACCCGGCAGTGCGCTGGGGGGTCGCCGCCGCCGCCGCCGCCGTGCTGCTGCTGCAGGCGTGGGCCTTTGTCGACCTCGGTCGGCGCGAGCGCGAAAGGCGACGCTGGATCGACCGCGCCGCCGGGGTGGCGCGAGGACACCGCTGGACGGGACGCTGGCTCGCGGCCGCGGCGCTCTCGCTCCTGGTCACGGGGCCGCTCGCGCTCGCCTGGGCGGTCTGGGTCCCGGCGCCGGGAACGTGGCTGTGGCCGCTCGCCGGGGTCGCCCTCGCGGCCCTCGCCGGTACCGCGTCGCTGCTGGTCGCGGGGCGTTGAGCGCGCCGCCGCTCGCCGTGCGCGGCCTGTCCAAGGCGTACCGCAAGCGCTTGGTCCTGGCCGCTCTGGACCTGACGGTGCAGCCGGGCGAAGCGGTAGCTTTGATCGGCGCGAACGGCGCGGGCAAATCGACCCTCCTGGGGTGTGTGGCGGGCGCCCGCGTCCCCACGCGCGGCGAAGTCCGCGTCTGCGGAACCGACCCGCTCGCGGAAACCGCCGCCGCGGCTCGGTGTACCGGTTGGGTCCCCGAACGCGCCTACCTGTACGACGAGCTGACGGTGGGAGAATTGCTCGCCTTCGTCGTCGCGGCGCGGGACATGGATGCGACCGCGGGGCGCGGGGAGGCGGATCGGCTGCTGCAGCGGCTCCGCCTCGACGGGGCCGACGCGCTGCTGTGCGGAGAATTGTCGCAGGGGATGCGTCGCAAGGTGGCGATCACGGTCGCGCTGCTCCACGCCCCCCGCCTGCTCCTGCTCGACGAGACGTTGAATGGTCTCGACGTTCCCTCGGCGGCGGCGCTGCTCGAGGAGCTGGAGGAGCGGCGTCGCGAGGGGGCGGGGGTGCTGATCGCCAGCCACGACCTGGCGTTTCTCGCCGGCTGGTGCGAACGTGGTCTGGTGCTCCGCGAGGGTGGGGGCTGGGAGATGCTCCAGGCCGACGACTGGCGAGCGTGGCGGGCCGCTCCCGGCCTCCCCGCGGCGGAGGTGGGGCGAACCTGAACCGAGATCGGAATTGTCGATGACCCATTGTCCGCGCTTGCGCTGTGCACTGCTGCTGCTCCTGCTCGCTTCGGCCTGCGGGGGTTTGTACAAGCAGCCCGAGGTCACCCTGGAGGGGGTGCAGCTCGGCGGGCTGGGATTGCGGGGCGGCACACTGCTCGTGAACGTGCGTGTCTATAATCCCAACCGGTTCACGCTGAGTGCGCGCTCGCTGCGCTACCAGCTCGCCCTCGGCGACACCGAGGAACCCGGCGACACCACCTGGCTGGACTTCGCCTCAGGGGTCTTCGACCGCGGCTTCTCCGTGGCCGGCGGCGACACCTCGACCGTGCAGATCCCCGTCGACTTCGCCTACTCCGGCCTCGGCAGCGCGGCGGCTTCGCTGCTCCGCTCGGGGACCTTCAGCTATCGCGCCCGCGGAGAGGTCGATGTCGACACTCCCATCGGACAGCGGGAAGTGCCCTTTTCGAAGCGCGGCATCATCACCCTGATGGGGACGCGCTGAGCTACACCGCGCGCAGTTCCCGCAGATGATCGAGCTCGAGGTCCCGCGGGAGCGGGCGATCCTCATGGGTGCGCCCGCCAAATCCCTCCCAGAAGTGCTTGCGGGAGAACACCTCGAAGAGCTCGCCCGCCTCGCCGACACCGCCGGTGCCGAGGTGGTGGGAACGCTGCAGCAACGCCTGGAAAGTCCGCACCCGCGCCTCTTCATCGGCGAAGGCAAGGCGGAGGAATTGAAGCGGGAGATCGAAACCCTCGGCGCCACGCTGGTGGTCTTCGACGAGGAATTGTCGCCGGCGCAGGGGCGCAACCTGGAAAAGGTCCTCGACACCCGCATCATGGACCGCGCGGAGCTGATCCTCGACATCTTCGCTACGCGGGCGCGCACCGCCGAGGCGAGGGCGCAGGTGGAGCTGGCGCAACTGCAATACCTGCTCCCGCGGCTGACGCGCATGTGGGCGCACCTTTCCCGCGTGCGCGGCGGGGTCGGCATGCGCGGCCCCGGAGAAACGCAGCTCGAAACGGACCGCCGCCTGGTCGGGAACCGCATCACCCGGCTGCGCGGCGAGCTGGGGCGGGTGTCCCGGCAGCGCGCCACCCGCCGCAAGGGGCGCGCGGGCGAGCTGCGCGTCTCGCTGGTCGGGTACACCAACGCGGGCAAGTCGTCGCTTCTCCGCGAGCTGTCCGGGAGCGACGTCTTCGTGGAGGACCGCCTTTTCGCGACCCTGGATCCCACCACGCGGCAGGTGGAAGTGGGAGACGGGATCTCCGCGCTGCTCACCGACACCGTCGGCTTCATCCGCAAGCTCCCCCACCACCTGGTCGCTTCCTTCCGTTCCACCCTCGAGGAAGCTGCCGAGTCGGATCTCCTGCTGCACGCCGTGGACGCATCGCATCCGGGATGGGAAGAGCAGAAGCAGGTGGTGGAAGAGGTGCTGGCCGATCTCGGCCTGGCCGACCTGCCGACGCTGCTCGTCTTCAACAAGATCGACCGGCTCACGCACGGCGAAGAAGAGGCGCTGCGGCTCCGCGCCCGCGCGTTCGCCTCGCCGGCGGTGACTTCGTCCGCCGTGGAGCAGGGGGGGCTCGACGAGGTGCGCTCCGCACTCTCCCAACATGGGCGGGTGCAGCGGCCGGAGGCGTGGCTCGAGCTGCCGGTTGCGGAGGGTGCGCTGGTCGCGGAAGTGTACCGGGAAGGCGAGGTGCTGGAGCGGGTGGACGCTGCCGACACCGTGCGGCTCCGCGCGCGGCTCCCGCGCTCCGTTCTCGGTCGTCTCGGCGGGCGCGGCGTCCGGGTCAGCGAAGTCGAATGAGCGGTGCGGCGGACCCGCTCCGGCGGCTCTGGATCGTCGGGACGGGGCGGATCGC
>JBPCJG010000097.1:0-5812 GCA_051005515.1 Longimicrobiaceae bacterium | reverse complement strand
CGGCCGGTGCGGAGCGCCTCCATCGGGGCTGCGTTCCCCAGCTCGAACTGAGGTGCGGTTAGCCAGTCCGGGACGACCTCCGGATCCAGAAAACGGAGCAGGTCATCCACCGTGGTGGCGACGGCAGCAAGGAGTTGTGCGTTCTCCGGGTCCGGGAGCTGACCGGTCTTCCAGGCGGCGATCCGGGTGCGGTGCACTCCAATCACCCCCGCCATCTCGGTGTCGCTGGCGAAGCCGCGACGTGCCCTGTGGTAGTCGCCCACGACGATGTGCTGCTCCGGGGCGAGGACCTGCGAGAACCGCTCCCGGCGGGACCCGATCTGGAGCACCGCAACCCCCTGCGTGGGGCTGTACCGAACCAGGGTCGGCTCCCTAACCCGCGTCAGTCCCGCCGAACCGCTATCGGGCGTCAAGTCCCGGCGCGGGGCGGATCGGGTCGTGGCCGGGTCGTCGGGCGGCGGTTTCTTCGCTACGCTCATTGCATACTCCGCGCTGGGGAATTCTCACTACTAATGTCGCACGCCCTGCACCGAAACGCAACGGGTAACCTAAGCGGAATTGCATTGGTGTAGTGCCACTGCTGCTACGAACGGCTGACCTGCCGCGGCGCAGACAAAGGCGCTCAGGGCACTTGCCCCGTGGCGGAAGCCAGGATACCGGCAATGTCCATGTCGTAGCCGCGCTGCTTGCACCAGAGCGACTCAAATCCCGAGATCCTCTAACAGCGCATCGGCCGTATCGAATCGTGTCACTTCCAGGCCCCGTTCACTCTTTCTAAGAACCGTTCGCGTCTCCTCATTGAAGTTCCGTACAGAAAATGGAAGACCATGACGAAGAATCACCTGTCGGTAGAACATGCCGATGGCTTCAGACGCACTGAGACCGCATTCTGCGAGGATCTTTTCCGCCTCTTCCTTGATTTCCGGCTCCATTCGCGCTCGCGCGGTCGAGGTCTTGCCCATTCTGCCCTCCGGATTGAGTATACGCGGATAATGTAGCCGATGCGGGCCACAAAGCAAGGTTCACAGCGCCCTAGCTCGGTGGAACTTGACGACAGCCCCGCGGGGCAAGGGATCGCAGACCTGTGCGCGCCGGCGCTGCTGGCGGAGCAGGACATCCGCCCGGATCGGATCGCCGCGCGCGAGCGCCGCACAACACAGCGGATCGCTGCCGACCTGCTGGCCGACGAGTGGAGCGGGCTGTGCTGGTGGAGCGTGTTCTGCGGCGAGTGGCACGGCACGGTGCTCTTCCTCGATGATCTGCACGAGGACGCGCTCCGGTACGGCACGCCCGAGCCGCTCCACCTCGACCACTCCGCGGTGCGCGAGGCCGCCCGGCTGCTCGGGATCGCCGTGCACGCGGAACGTGGCGGATAGCTCTCCTGGGCCGCCGTACGGGCCTGCGCTCTTGCTGCCCCCGTCCCCTGTGCTCCACTTTCGGAGTGCCGCGGGCCGGGTCCTGATCGGCGAACCGGGCCGAGGCGCGGCTTACGAGCCACCCGCCCGCATCATCCGACAACCGCGGAGACCTGTTTGCAGCATGACCGAAACCCTGCTGGACAAGCTCGAGGAAAGCCTGCGGAACGCGCTCGCGTACAACGCGAACGCCAAGACCGCCCCCGTCGCGCTGCTCTGGCCGGACCGCGACCGCCACTTCGCCGCCGCCGCCGAGCGGCTGCGCTCGCGGCTGCCGCTGCTCACCTTTGGCGAGCTGGACGCCAGCCGAGCGCAGGGCCCAGCGTACTGGCTGCGCTGCGTGATCGCGGGCACCGTGGATGCCGGTCTCGCCGACGGCATCCCCATCGTCTACCTGCCGGGCGTCGGGCGCGAAGACCTGCGCGCGGTCGAGGAGTGCCCGCGCCCGCTCGCCCCGCTCGCCGAATTGCAGTACCGCGGGCAGTGGTTCGCGCACGTGAACGGCAAGGACTGGACGGTGCGCGCGCTGCTGGTGAACCGCGACGGGGGCCTCGGCCTCGCCGTCGCCGAAGATGCCGCCACCGGCGACGCGCTCCTCGGCGCCTTCGGCGAGCTGCTGGACCTGCCGACGCGGCAACTGGCGGCCGAGTACATCGACGCCGATTTCCTGAACCGGCTGCTCAACCCCGACCCCATCGACGCGCTGCTCCGCTGGCTCGACGATCCCCACGCTTTTCGGGAGCGGCTGTCGGAAAGCCGGTGGATGGCGTTTGTCGAACAATCCAGGCACGGCTACGACTTCGATCCGGGCACGCAGGGAGAGGTCACCGGAGGGCGCCTGCTCGGGCAGCAGGCCGGGAGCTGGGGCGCGGGCTGGAAGCGGTTCGCCGACAACCCCGAGCGCTACCCCGGTGTGGAGCAGCGCCTGCGCAGCGGCAAGCCGCAGGGCGACCTCTTCTCCCGGCCCGGCGCCGCGTGGCCGCAGGACAACGAGCAGGGCGAACAATCGCTACGAGAGCGGCTGCTGGCGCTGGACGGCGTCCCCGCAGGTCAGGCGCGCAGCACCGTCGAAGCGCTCTGGACCGAGCACGGCGAGCGCCGCGGCTGGGTGTGGGCGACGCTCGGCCGCGCGCCGCTCGTCTTCGCGCTGGAGCAGCTTGGTCGTCTCGCCGACCTGACCACCGGCGGTCCGCACGGCGGCGTCGAGGATCTCGCCAGCGTCTACGCCGAACAGGGGTGGAAGGCGGACGACGCGCTGCTCGCGGCGCTGGGGGCGGCGGAGGACCCGGAAGACCGGCGGGCGGTGAGCGCCGCCGCCACTGCGCTGTACCGGCCCTGGGTGGAGGCGCACGCCCGGGCGCTGCAGGAGGCCGTCGGACCGCTCGCCAACGCCGGCACCTACCGGGCCGGCGGCGAGGCATCCACGGCTGCCGGCACCGTGACGCTGTTCGTGGACGGGCTGCGGCTGGATCTGGCGCACCGCCTCGCCGCCCGCCTCGGCACCTTGGAAGTGGAGATCGATACCGCGCTCGCCGCCCTGCCGACAGTGACGCAGACCGCCAAGCCGGTGCTGACGCCGGTGCCCACAGGCTCATTGGCCCCCGGCGATGATCTCTCCCCCGGCCGCGCGTCGTCGGGCGCGAAAGCGAACGTCAACGTGCTGCGCGGGTTGATGGCCGAGCGCGAGGTGCAGGTTCTACAGGGGAGCGAAACCGGCGATCCCGCCGGGTCCGCGTGGGCGGAGTGTGGCGACATCGACCGGCGCGGGCACGACTTCGGCCTCGACTTCGTCGATGAGCTCGACCGTGAGTTGGACGACATCGCGAAGCGCGTGAAGGTGCTGCTCGGCGCCGGCTGGAAGCAGGTGGACGTGGTCACCGACCACGGCTGGCTGCTGCTCCCCGGCGGGCTGGAAAAGACAGAGCTGCCCGCCGCCACCGTTGCGGTGAAGAAGGGGCGCTGCGCCCGGCTCAAGGAGGGGGCGCAGGTGGAGGTTCCCACCGTCCCCTGGCATTGGGACCCCGACGTGCGGATCGCGCTGGCGCCGGGGGTGAGCTGCTTCGAGGCGAATCAGGAGTACGAGCACGGCGGCGTGAGCCCGCAGGAGTGCGTGGTCCCGCGCGTCCGGGTGCGCGCCGCCATGACCCAAGCCGCAACCGGCGGTGCCGCGATCACTCGGCTGAAGTGGCTCGGTCTGATGTGTCGCGTCGAGTTGGAGAACGTACCCCCCGGCGCGACCGCGGACATCCGTGCGCTTCCCGCCAACCCGAGCACCAGCGTGGCCGAAACGGTCAAGGAGACGACTGGTGCCGGCAAGCAGTCGCTCCACGTCAGCGACGAGGAGCTGGAGGGGGAACCCGCCTACGTCGTGATCGTCGGCCGTGACGGCAGCATCCTCGCGCAGCGTGAAACCACGATCGGAGCCAACCGATGATGGAGCTCGACGATCTGGACCGCCTCGCCGCCAGGGTCTTCGAGGGCTATCTCGTAAAAAAGGATCTGGCGCAGCAGTTCCGCGGGCAATACCCCGTCCCCACCTACGTCGGCGAGTTCCTGCTCGGCCGCTACTGCGCCACCACCGACCCCGAGGAAATCGCCGAAGGACTGGAGATCGTGCGCCGCTCGATGAGCGAGCGCACCGTGCGGCCGGGCGAGGAGGAATTGTTCAAGTCGCGGGCGCGCGAAAAGGGCGCGGTCAAGATCATCGACCTGCTCCGCGCCCGCCTCGACGCCCAGACCGACTCGTACAAGGCCGAGCTGCCGAGCCTGCAGATCCGGGACGTCCACATCTCCCCGCAGCTGGTCAACGAGCACGACCGCATGCTCACCGGCGGTTTCTACGCAGAGGTCTCGCTCGAGTACATCGCCGCGCTCGCGAACCAGCAGGGGGGCTCGCCCTTCCGCATCGAGTCGATCCGCCCGATCCAGATGTCCACCCGTGATGCGCTGGACACCTTCGTGCGCGGGCGGCGTGAGTTCACTCTCGAGCAGTGGCGCGGGTTGCTGCTGCGCAGCGTCGGCTTCGAACCTGCCCGGCTGACCGACCGCCAGCAGGATATTCTGCTGGCGCGGATGATCCCGTTTGTCGTCCCCAACTACAACGCGGTGGAGCTGGGGCCGCGCGGCACGGGCAAGTCCCACCTCTTCCAGCAGATCTCGCCCTACGCGCATCTGGTTTCCGGCGGCAAGGCCACCGTCGCTACCATGTTCGTCAACAACAACACAGGGCGGCGCGGGCTGGTCGCGCAGTACGACGTGGTCTGCTTCGACGAGGTCTCCGGCGTGTCCTTCGACCAGAAGGACGGCGTCAACATCCTCAAGGGGTACATGGAGTCGGGTGAGTTCAGCCGCGGCAAGGAGTCGATCAAGGCGACGGGCGGGATCGTCATGGTCGGAAACTTCGACGTAGATGTGGCGCACCAGCTCGAGCAGGGGCACCTGCTCGCCCCACTTCCGAAGGAGATGCGCAATGACACCGCCTTCATGGACCGGCTGCACGCCTTTCTTCCCGGCTGGGACGTTCCCAAGCTGGACTCCGGCTACTTCACCTCGCACTTCGGCTTGGTCAGCGACTTCCTCGCCGAGTGCTGGACGCATCTCCGCAACACCAGCCGCCTCGATGCCATTCAGGGGCGGATCGAGTGGGGCAGCCAGCTCTCCGGCCGCGACCGCCGCGCCGCCGACAACACCGTCAACGGCCTGCTCAAGCTGCTCTATCCCGATCCCGACGCGCCGGTGCCCGCGGAGTTCCTCGACTGGGCAGCCGGCATCGCCGTCGAACTGCGCCGGCGGGTCAAGGAGCAGCAGGCGTTCATCGGGCGGGCCGAGTTCGGCAGTGTGGATCTCGGCTACAGCATCGACGGAGGTCCGGCAAAGCTCGTCGTCTGCCCCGAGTCCGTCGGGCACCGTCTCCGCACTGCGGCGGAGACCGGACGGGAAGCCGGCCAAGCAGCCGGTGATCCGACGCTGCCCGCGCCCGACCCCGCCGAGGTCGAGGCGCCGACCACCCAGTCGACCCACTACCGGGCAGGGGAGGAGATCGCTGACCGCTTCGAGATTATCGAGGAACTCGGCGCCGGCGGGTTCTCGCGGGTTTATCGCGTCACCGACAAGGTCGAGGGCGAGGAACGCGCCCTCAAGCTGTTCGACAACGCCGCGGGCTACGATGCCGTGCGCCGCGAGATCAACGCACTGCGCAAGGTGCGGCATCCCCACGTAGTCCAGGTCATATGGGCCGACAAGACCAGCAGGGGAGAGTGGTACCTGATCAGCGAATACGTTCAGGGCGAACCGCTACACGCCTATACCAAAGGAGCGCAGCACCTCCCCGACCGGACGGCGGTGGACGTGGCGCTCGACGTGCTGGACGCGCTGACGGCCATCCACCCCGACTCCGT
>JBPCJG010000096.1:0-8286 GCA_051005515.1 Longimicrobiaceae bacterium | reverse complement strand
TCGGCATCGACGTCGTGGTCACCGACCACCACACGCCCGGTGACTCGCTCCCGGATGCCGTGGCCGTCGTCAATCCCAGCCGCGCGGAGTGTACCTACCCGCACAAGGGACTGTGCGGCACCGGCGTCGCCTACAAGGTGTGCGAGGCGCTGGCCGCTGAGATCGGCTTTCCGGGCGAGCGACTGCGCGCCTTTCTGGATCTGGTGGCCGTCGCCACCGTTGCCGACCTGATGCCGCTGACGGGCGAAAACCGCGTGCTCGTCCGCTGGGGGCTGCGCATCCTCCCCGACACGCCGAACCTGGGCTTGAGGGCACTGCTGCGCACGACCGGGCTCGACCGGCGCGCGGAGATCTCCGCCGGACAGGTCGGCTTCGTGCTCGCGCCGCGCATCAACGCAGTAGGGAGGATGGGAGAAGCAGCGCGCGGCGTGCGGCTGCTGCTCACCGACGACCAGGCGGAAGCGGAGCGGCTGGCGGAGACCCTCGAGGAGGAGAACCGGCTCCGGCAGCAGACCGATCGGGCGACGCTGCACAGCGCTCTGGAGCTGTTGGAGCGCGACTACGAGCCGGCGCGCGACCGCGGTGTCGTGCTCGCGGGCGAAGGGTGGCACCCGGGAGTGATCGGGATCGTCGCCTCCCGCGTCGTCGAGCGGATCCACCGCCCGACCGTGATGATCGCGCTCGACGGCGACGCCGACGCGAAAGGGAGCGCGCGCTCGATCCCGGGCTTCCACCTCTTCGACGCGATGCACGGCTGCAGGGCGCACCTCCTCCGCTTCGGCGGACACCGCTACGCCGCCGGCTGCTCCATCCGGCCGGAGCGGGTGGAGGACTTCCGCGGGGCGTTCGACGCGAAGGCGGCGCGCGCGCTGGGGGAGGAGCAGCTACTGCCCGAAGTCCGCATCGACCTGCAGCTCCCGCTTGCAGCCGCGGACGGGGCGCTTTGTTCGCTGCTGCGGCACGCCGCCCCCTTCGGAGCCGGCAACCCCACTCCCGTCTTCGCCGCGCGAAACGTGCACCTCGCCGCGCCCGCCCGCGTGGTCGGAACCAACCATCTGAAGATGGTGCTCGCTCAGGGGGAAAAGCGGCTGGAGGCGATCGGCTTCGGCATGGGAGAAAGTGCCGCAGAGCCATGGTTGGCCAGCGGACCACTCGACGTCGCCTTCAAGCTGGAAGAGGACCACTGGAATGGCCGCACCCGGCTCCAGGCGCGCCTGGTGGACGTGCGGCCGGGCGGCGAGGCGGCTCCGGCCGCTTGAGGATCATCGCTGGCGAGTGGGGCGGCCGTCGCATCGAGGCGCCGCCCGGCCGCGCCACGCGCCCGACCGCCGACCGCGTCCGCGAAGCATGGCTGAGCAGCGTTGCGCCATGGCTGCCGGGCGCGCGGGTGCTCGACCTGTTCGCTGGATCCGGAGCTCTGGGGCTGGAGGCGCTGTCGCGTGGAGCCGCCGCCGCTACCTTCGTCGAGCGGGGGCCGCGCGCGCTCCGTGTGCTGCGGGCGAACCTCGCGGCACTCGGCGCCGGCGGGCGCGCGACGGTGGTGAACGGAGATGCCCTGCGCTACGTCGAGCGCTGTCGCGACGAGCAATTCGCCGTCGCCTTCGCCGACCCTCCGTATGCGAGCGGCGCCGCGGCGCTGCTCGTTGGCCGCTTCCTCTCCCGCCCCTTCGCCGACCTGCTCTGCGTGGAACACGGCCGCGACGCGGCGCTCCCGGAAACACTGGATTCGCGTAGCCGCCGCTACGGAGACACGGTGCTCACCTTCATCCCCGCGCCGCAATGAACGATCCCGTCACGGTAGTCGTCCCCGGTTCTTTCGATCCGATCACCGTGGGACACGAGGACATCGTCCGCCGCAGCCTGCGCTTCGCGGACCGGGTGATCGTCGCCGTGGCGCACCGGGCCAGCCAGGAGAAGCGGGGGGTGTTCACGGTGGCGGAGCGGGTCGAGATGATCCGCGACACTTTCGCCGGAGAGGAGCGCATCGAGGCCGCGGAGTTCAGTGGTCTGCTCGTCGAGTACGCGCTGGAGCGCGGCGCCAGGATCATCGTGCGGGGCCTGCGCGCCGTTTCGGATTTCGAGTACGAGTTCCAGCTCGCGCTGATGAACCGGGAGATGCGACCGGAGATCGAAACCGTCTTCCTGGCCCCCGACGCGCAGCACTCCTTTCTGTCCGCTTCGCTCGTGCGCGAGATCGCGTCGCTCGGGGGAGACGTGGCCGCGTTCGTCCCGCCGCCCGTGCTGCGACGCCTGCGCGAACGCTTCGGGTGAGCTGGCTCGGCACCCTCCCCGAACGCGCCCGCGCGGCGGGGGGCACGCTGGTGCTCGCGGAAGGGGACGATGCGCGGGTAGCCGCTGCGGCCGCTCTCCTCGCTGAGCGGAGGATCGGCTCGCCGGTGGTGCTCGTGCGCGGGGACGACGCGGCAGCCCTGCGCGACGCGCTGCCGTCCGGTGTCCGGGTGCTGGTTCCGGAAGAAGACGGGAGACGCGAAGCGATCGCTGACCGGCTGTTGGAGCGGCGGGCGGGGCGCGGTTTGAGCGAGAAGGAGGCGTGGCGGCTCGCCGCCGATCGCGTATTCTTTGCGGCCGGCCTGGTCGCCGCGGGCGAGGCCGACGGCTCGGTGGCGGGAGCCGCGTCTCCTACCGGCGAGGTGCTGCGGGCTGCGCTCTGGTCGGTAGGGCTCGCGCCGGGGATCCGCACCGTCTCCGCCTCCTTCTACATGGGAGTGCGGGATTTCCGCGGCCGCGGCTCCGAAACGCTCACCTTCGCCGACGCCGCGGTGGTGCCCGCCCCCGGAGCGGAACAGCTCGTCGACATCGCGGCGGCGGCTGCCGCCGCGCGCCGACGGGTTGTGGGGGACGAGCCGCGCGTCGCCTTCCTTTCCTTTTCGACGTTGGGGAGCGCCGCCGGCCCGCGGGTAGAGAATGTGCGTAGAGCGGTGGAGCTCTTCCGCGAGCGCTTCCCCGACGTCGTCGCCGATGGGGAGCTGCAGGCGGACGCCGCGCTGATCCCGGAGATCGCCGAGCGGAAGGCGCCCGGATCGATGGTCGCGGGGCGGGCGAACGTGCTCGTTTTCCCCGACCTGGACTCCGCCAACATCGCCTACAAGCTGGTGGAGCGCCTCGCGGGCGCGAGCGCAGTCGGTCCCATCGTCCAGGGGCTCGCCCGACCCTGCAACGACCTTTCGCGCGGCGCGGGCGCCGAGGATATATTCCATGTCGGCTGCGTCACCCTCCTCATGGCGACTCCGCCGACCGCCTGACGCTGGCATGGCCATTGCCGCCGCTCCGGTCGGCGGCAACCCCTTACCCGAGCGGAGTATTCATGAGTTTCGAGACGAGCAAGCAGGATGGCATCGTGCTGGTGGACGTAGACGGTCAGTTGATCGTCGGCAATCGGCAGGAGCTGAAGCAGAAGGTGCTGGACGAGCTCGAGGCCGGAGAGCGCAGGTTCCTCATCGACTTCGCCAACACGGGATACATCGATTCATCCGGGCTCGGGGTGCTCGTCAGTCTTTCGAAAAAGATCAGGGAACAGGACGGAGAGCTTCGCCTCGCGAGCTTGAACGAGGATCTCCGCACGCTGTTCGAGCTCACCAAGCTGGATACGTTGTTCAACATCGCCGAAAGCCGCCAGGAGGCGCTCGCGAGCTTCTGAGAGTGGCGCGAGGAGTTCGGCACGACCACCGATCTGAGTGATGGAGGAGTCGCGGGGCCGCCGACCAAGCGCCTTCGTAGTCGAAGTTCCGAGCCATCCTCACGCGATCGAGGCCGCCGTTGGTTACCTTGCGGCGCGGGCGAGACAGTACGGTTTTTCGGGATCGCGTCTCGACCTGAATTTCCGGGTGGGCGTCAGCGAGGCCCTCGCCAATGCCGTCCACTACGGCAATCGTGGCGATCCTCGCCGGCTCGTCCACGTCGATGTCCATCTCGACGAAATCCGGGTCGCCCTCACCGTCACCGATCAGGGTGCCGGCTTCGATCCGGAGACGGTGCCCGACCCGACCCTGCCGGAGAACCTCGAACGGCCCGGCGGACGGGGGATATTCCTGCTGCGCAAGCTCATGGACCAGGTCGAGTTCAACTCCCGGGGAAACCAGGTGCGGCTGGTGCTGTTCCGTCGCGGGCTGCGGCTGACCGGCTGACGTGCCTGCCGCCCCGACCGTCCCCGCGCCTCCCGCCGACCTCCCCGCTTCTCTGCGGGAGGTGGTGGAGGAGTTCGAGCGCCGCTTCTCCGCGGAGGTGCGCCTCTGGATGACGGACCGCAGCGGCGCATGGCGGCTCCTCTGGGGGAGCCGCCCGGAGTTCGGCCGGGAGCCCGGAGCCGAAGCTGTTCCCGTAGGATTGGCCGACGCCGGGCTGCGGGTGGAGGTCGAGGACACCGCGCGCCCCGACACGGCCTCCGCGTCCGCCGCCTTCCTGGCGGCGATGCTCGAGCGCACCCTGCGGTACGAGCGGGAGATGCGGGCGGTCAGTGGCGAGATCGCGGAACGCTACGAGGAGATCACGCTGCTCTACACCATCAGCGAGATCCTCGGCTCGGTGATCTCGCTGGAAGAAGCGGCAGGGACGATCCTGGCCGAGGTGGGCAACACGTTGGGCGCGCGCCGGGCCACCCTCTGGGTGCACGACCCGGACGCCGACCTGCTTCGGCGCACGGCAGGTTTCGGCGACACCGGCGCTCAGCCGCCGGTACGGGTGACCGATCCCTGTTCGGTGACCGCCGAGGTCTTCCGCGAGCGCCGCCCGCTGATCCTGGCCGCGGACGAGGAGTACGAGCGAGCCGGCTGCCCCGAGGTCTTCGCCCCCCGCGACACCTTTCTCTCCGTCCCCGTCAGCTACACCCCGCCCGAAGGGGAGACGCGTACCGTCGGCGTCATCAGCGTCACCGGCCGGGATCCGGACGATCCGTTCTCGGCGGGGGATCTGAAGCTGCTTTCGGCGATCGCGAGCCAGGTGGGCGCCGCCGTCGAGAACAACCTGCTGGTCGCCGCAACCCTCGAACAGGAGCGGGTGGTGCGGGAGATCGAGCTCGCCCACGATCTGCAGCTCAAGCTGCTCCCGCCGACCGGGCCCCTCGCCGGGTATGCGGAGGTCGCGGCCCGCATGGTTCCCGCCGAATCGGTGGGCGGCGACTTCTACCACCTCTTCCGGCTCCCGGGCGGCTCGCTGGGCGTGATGATCGGAGACGTTTCCAGCCACGGTTTCCGCGCGGCGTTGATCATGGCGTTGACGATGAGCGCAGTGGCGATCCACGCTTCCGAAGGCGACCCGCCGGCCCGGGTGCTCCGCCGCGTCCACCGAGCGCTGATCGACGAGCTGACGAGTACCGAGATGTACCTTACCCTCTTCTACGGGGTGCTCGACCCGGATCGTCGCCGGATCTGCTATGCGAACGCGGGCCACCCGCACGCCTTCCGCGTTGGTGCCGACGGCTCGTCGGCGCGGCTCGCGGCCACCAGCGCTCCTCTCGGCATCGCGCAGGAGGAGGACTACGCCGAAGAGGAGGACGTATGGTCGCCGGGCGGGGATCTCCTCTTCCTCTTCACCGACGGCCTTTCCGACGCCGTCGGCGAAGACAGCGCCGCGGGCGAACGTGTTCTGCTCGAGCAGGTAGTGCTGGAGCGGGACAGGCCGCTGGAAGGGGTGATCGAAAACTTGTTCGCCCTGCCATCGGTCGGAGCGGTGCCGGCGGACGATCGCACCGCACTGCTCGCCCGAATCTAGACCGCCGAGAAGAGGCCTGCTGAATCACCGACCGAAGCGCTCCCTCGGTCAGAACTTCCTGATCGACCCCAACCTGCAGCGCAGGGTGGTGGAGACGATCCGCCCCGCGGCGGACGACGAAGTGCTCGAGATCGGGCCGGGAAGGGGAGCGCTCACCCGCCACCTCGCCGATCGCGTCCGACGGCTGGTGCTGATCGAGAAAGACGACGACCTCGCCGCCCGGCTGCGCGAGGAATTCGCGGCGAGTCCCGGCGTCGAAGTCGTCAACGCCGACGTGCTGGAGGTGCCGCTGGAGCGGATCACCGACCGGATCGCGGCGCTCAAGGTGATCGGCAACATCCCCTACAACATCACCACCCCCATCCTCTTCGCGTTGCTCGAGCGGCGGCCACGACCGCGCGAGATCGCGCTGATGGTGCAGTGCGAGGTGGCCGCGCGCATCGTTTCCGAGCCGGGGAGCCGCGGCTACGGAGCGCTCTCCATCGGCGTCCAGGCGGTGGCCGACGCCGAGCTGGTGCTCCGCGCCGGCCGCAAGGCGTTCCGTCCGGTGCCGAAGGTGGAGTCGGCGGTGGTGCGTATCGTGCCGCACGCCCCGCCGCGACTGTCGCCGCAGCGGGAGGCGGCGCTGCGCCGGCTCACCCGCACGGCGTTCGGCAAGCGGCGCAAGCAGTTCCAGCGCATCCTTCGGGACGACTACCACCTCGATGCCGCCGCGGTGGGCCAGCTCGAAGCGGAGCTGGGCGTCGACCTGCGCGCGCGGCCGGAGACGCTGTCTGCAAAGCAGTTCGTCGACCTGGCCGGAATGTTGAGCGACAGGTCGATAGCGTGAGCGCCGGGCGGATCAGGCAGCCGGCAAGCCGCGCCGATGCGCGCCTACGCCTGCGGTCGTGCACTCGCGCGACTCAGGGGTGCGGGAACACCGGGCCTGCTCAGGGGGTCCAGTCCCCGTCTCCCAGACCAACACCGACCATGAGCATCCAGGAACTCGAAGTCGCCGTCGCCCAACTCGATAGAGACGAACTCGCCCGGTTCGCAGAGTGGTTCGAGGAATATCGGGCCGACCAATGGGACCGCCAGATCGAGGCGGACGTCGCCGCCGGTCGGCTCGATGCGCTCGGCCGCCAAGCGGACGAGGACTTCGAAGCAGGAAGAGCGACGGCGCTTTGACACATTTCGCCACGCCGTCGCTCTGGTCGAGCTACCGTGCCCTGCCGGATGAGATCCAGAGGTTGGCAGACAAGAACTTCTCACTCCTGAAAGAGAATCCACGTCATCCGTCGCTTCGACTGAAGAAGGTGGGCGCGTTCTGGTCGGCGCGGGTCGGGCGGAGCTACCGTGCGCTGGCGCGGGACCGCATGGAGGGGCTCGTGTGGTTCTGGATCGGCCCGCATGCCGAGTACGAGCGGTTGATAGAGGGATGAGGGCAGTGGCGAGGTCTCCCTGCGCACACTGGCGGGCGCGCTGAACGACGGGGCGGCGTTGTGAGGGCCGCGCGCCCTTCAGCCAGCCCGCTTCCGTACCAGCGCCTGAAAGCGAGGATTCTGCCGAAGCGGCTCCCAGGTACGGTCGATCCTGAGCAGCGCGGCGGAGGTGAAGCCGGGGTGCGCGAGGAGGATCTCGAGCTGATCGATCGCGTCGCCGTAGCGGCCGACCATCGTGTACACGGCGGCCAGATCCGCTACGAAAACCGGACCTTTGATCGCATCCTTGCGGATCGGCACCAGCTCAATAGCGCGGCGAGCGGCCCGGATCGCGTCGTCCGGCCGACCCAGACCGGCGTAGACGCGGCCGAGAGTGGCATAGGCGCGGGCGTCGTCCGGTTGGGCTCTGCTGTGTGTTTCCAGAATCTGCCGGGCTTCTTCCTCGAGCATCCGGGCCCTCTGCCGGTCTCCCATCGCCCGATATGCACGGGCTTTCAGGTGCGCCGTCGGCGCATAGAGGATCTGGGATTCGAGCACCTCCTGCTGCAGGGCGTTCAGCCGCTCGAGCGCCGCCCGATCGTCGCCCGCCAGGCGGTCCAGGTACACCGCGGTCGCGTGGGTGAAGTCGTTGTCCACCGAGCGACCTTCCCCCTCATCGAGCACGCGCTGCGCTTCGCCGACGGCTCCCGACCAACTGACGAGCATCCGCGCCAGCAGGGCGTGCAGCAAGGGGGTATCCGGAGCGCGCTCCAGAACGCGGGAGTAAGCGCGGTTCGATTCCGGATAGTCGCGCAGCAGCTGCCGGGTGAAGGCGATGGCCAGGACGTCGGCGCCGAGCGGGTCGAGCCGGTCGAGACGCTCGAAGTAGCTGAGCGCTTCTCGTAGACGACCCCGCCTGCGCAGCACCCATCCCATGCTCCGCAAACCCTCCGGGTAATCGGGTTGCAGGGCGAGAGCCCGCGCGAAAAGCTGCTGGGCTTGGGCGTAGTCCTGTTTGCCGAAGTAGTAGTACATGCCGAGGGCGAGATAACTGTCCGGGAGGTTCGGATCCAGCACCAACGCTTTCTCCGCATGGTCTTTCGCCGCCGCCAAACGAGCCCGGTCACGGTCGAAGTGGTAGAACCAGAGTCGACCGTCT
>JBPCJG010000095.1:0-4200 GCA_051005515.1 Longimicrobiaceae bacterium | reverse complement strand
TCTCCGCCTGGACCGAATCGACCCCGACGGTGTCTGCGAGGGCGCGGTCGGGGAGGGTGTCCCGCGGCAGGGCGCCGGGGGGGATCTCCGCCCTCGCGGTATCGACCCGCGCCGTATCTGCCGCCGGGGCGCGCGCCGTATCGCCTCTGACCCGCGCGACGGAGCGCGTCGGAAGGGCCGCGCAGCAGGCGGCGGCGACGAGCAGAGCGAGCTTCGCCGCCTTCAGCCCGCTCGAGCGCTCACCCACTCCACGAACAGGCGGGTGGGCACGCCGGTGGCCCCTTTGCGCTGGAAGGGGAGCTTGCCCTCGCCGTAGGCGGTACCGGCGATATCCAGATGGGCCCAGGGGAAGTCGCCCACGAACTCCTTTAAAAAGAATCCCGCGGTGATCGTCCCCGCCGGACGCCCTCCCGAGTTCTTGATGTCGGCGTAGTCGGAGTCGAGCTGCTCGCGGTACTCAGGGTGCATCGGGAGCGGCCAGACGCGCTCGCCTACCCGGTCTCCGGCGGCGCGCAGCTCCTCGAGCAGCGCCTCGTCGTTGCCCATCACCCCGCTCGCCTGATGCCCCAGCGCGATCACGCAGGAGCCGGTGAGGGTGGCGGCGTCCACCACCGCGGCCGGGTCGAAGCGGCGCACGTACGAGAGTGCGTCGGCCAGGATCAGGCGCCCCTCCGCGTCGGTGTTGACCACCTCGATGGTCTTGCCGAAATGGCTGCCGATGATGTCCCCCGGCTTCATCGCCTTGCCGGAGATCAGGTTTTCGCTCGAGGGGACCACGCCCACCACATTGAGCGGCACTTCCAGCTCCGCGATCGCCCCCATCGCAGCGATCACCGCGGCGCCGCCGCACATGTCGAACTTCATCTCCTCCATTCCGGAGGCGGGCTTGATGGAGATGCCCCCGGCGTCGAAGGTGAGCCCCTTGCCGACCAGCACGAGCGGCTGCTCGCCCTCCCCGCCCCCGCGGTGCTCGAGCACGATCAGCCGCGGCTCCTGCTCTGATCCAGCGGCTACTGCGAGCAGCGCGTGCATTCCCTCCTCGCGCAGCTCCTCGGGCCCCAGCACCTCACAGCGCATCCCGGTTTCCTCCGCCAAGCGCTGGGCGTGCTCCGCCAGGTAGCTGGGGGTGGCCACATTGCCTGGGAGGTTGGCCAGCGTGCGGGCGCGGTTCTCGGCCCGCGCGGCGACGCCGGCGACGTGCAGAGCCCGCTTCAGCTCCTCGGACTCCCTCGCGACGATGCGGAGCTGCTCGAGCGTTACCGGCGGCTCCTCATCCTCCGGGTCCGACTTCCATTCGCGGAAGTCGTAGGCGCCGAGGACGGCGCCTTCGGCGATCTCGCGCGCCCCTTCCGCGCCGGCGCCGTCGGGAAGCAGCACCGCGGCGCTGCCGACGCGCAGCTTCGCCGCCCGCTTGGCCAGCGTCCCCCCCGCGCGCCGGTACGGCTCGGGCGTGTCGGCTTTGCCCAGGCCGATGAGGAGGAGCCGCTCCGCCGGGGCGCCGCCGTCCGCGTTGGGATAAAGGAGCAACGCTTCGTCCTTTTTGCCGCGGAAGTCCCCGCGCTCGAGAACGGCGGCGATCACACCGCCGACAGTGTCGTCGAGCTTCCGATAGGCGGGCGGCAGCTCGTCTTCGCCCTGCGACAGGAGGAGCGCGAGCAGCGGCGTGCGCAACTCGCCGTCGGGGGAAAGCAGCTCGATTCGCATCACGCCATATTCGCCACGATCCGCTCGCCGAACCCGGAGGTGGAGACCTTGGTAGCGCCTTCCATCAGCCGCTCGAAGTCGTAGGTGACGGTCTTCTGTGCGATGGCGCCTTCGAGGCCGCGGATGATCAGGTCGGCCGCCTCGTTCCAGCCCAGGAAGCGGAGCATCATCTCCCCGGAAAGGATCAGCGATCCCGGATTGACTATGTCCTTGCCCGCGTACTTCGGCGCCGTCCCGTGCGTCGCCTCGAAGATCGCGGTGCCGGTTGCATAGTTGATGTTCGCCCCCGGCGCGATCCCGATCCCCCCGACCTGCGCTGCGAGCGCGTCGGAGATGTAGTCGCCGTTCAGGTTCAGCGTGGCGATCACGTCGTATTCGCGCGGGCGGGTGAGCACCTGCTGCAAAAAGGCGTCGGCGATCGCATCCTTGATGATGATTTTGCCGGACTCTTCGGCGTCGGACTGGGCGCGATCGGCGGCGTCGGCGCCCTCCTCTTCGCGGATGCGGTCGTACTCGGCCCAGGAGAAGGCGCGCTCGCCGAACTCCCGGTCGGCCAGATCGTACCCCCACTTCTTGAAGGCGCCCTCGGTGAACTTCATGATGTTCCCCTTGTGCACCAGCGTCACGGACCGGCGCCCGTTCGCGATGGCGTAGCGGATCGCCGCGCGCACCAGCCGCTCCGTCCCCTCGCGCGACACCGGCTTGATCCCGTACCCGGTGCTGTCCGGGAAGCGCACCTTGGAGAAGCGGGCGGGAAAGTTCTCCTCGAGTAGCTCGCCGAAGCGCTCCGCGTCCTCGCTCCCTTCCTCGAACTCGATGCCGGCGTAGATGTCTTCCGTGTTTTCCCGGAAGATCACCATGTCCACGGCGTCGGGATTCTTGACGGGAGATGGAACGCCTTCGAACCAGCGCACCGGACGGACGCAGGCGAACAGATCGAGCTCCTGCCGCAGCGCGACGTTGAGCGAACGGATGCCGCCGCCGACGGGGGTGGTCAGCGGCCCCTTGATCCCCACCTTGAACTCCCGAAAGGCGTCGAGGGTCGCCTCGGGAAGCCAGCTCCCGGAGGCGGCGAACGCCTTCTCCCCCGCCAGCACCTCCATCCAGCGGATGCGCCGTTCGCCGCCGTACGCCTGCTCGACGGCAGCGTCGAGCGCGGGCTGCGTCGCCGCCCAGATGTCGGGGCCGGTCCCGTCGCCCTCGATGAACGGGAGGATGGGATGGTCGGGGACGTGCAAGTCGCCGTCGGCAACGGTGATACGCTCGCCGTCGGCGGGGACGGCGGGAGGAGCGTCAGAGGGCATTCAGCAGTCGGTTGATTGCGGAGGGATCGAGCCGCGACGGGCTGGAGCTACGTACGGTCAGCTACTTTCCTCCCCCGCTCGCCGACGTACTCCGCGCGTGGCCGGATCAGCCGGTTGTTGGCGTACTGCTCGAAGAGGTGCGCGGTCCACCCGACGACGCGCGACATCGCAAAGATCGGGGTGAAAAGCGCGCCGTCGATGCCCAGCGTGCGGTACACGGAAGCCGAGAAGAAGTCGACGTTCGGGTAGATCTTCTTGCCGGCTTTCTCCATCTCCTCCTGCATCACCGCGCGGATGCGGTCGGAAAGGTCGAGCCAGCGGGTCTCCCCGCTCCCGCCCATGATCTTGTCGGCCAGCTCGCGGAGCACCGTGGCGCGCGGATCCACCGCCTTGTAGACGCGGTGGCCGAAGCCCATGATCCGCTCCTTGCGGCCGAGGGCATCCCGCACCCAGCTCTCCGGATCCTTGCCGCTGCTGTCGATCTCTTCGAGCATTTCCATCACCCGGGCGTTGGCGCCGCCGTGCGAAGCGCCCTTGAGCGTGCCGATGGCGGAAACCACCGCCGAATAGATGTCGGCGAGCGTTCCCGCGGTCACCCGCGCGGAAAAGGTGGAGGCATTCATCCCGTGCTCGGCGTGCAGCACCAGCGCCGCGTCCATGGTGCGGACGCGCAGGTCGTCTGCCTCATCCCCGTTCAGCATGTAGAGGAAGTTGGCCGCGGTGGCGAGCCCGTCCCGCGGCTGCACCGGGTCATCGCCTTCGCGGAGACGCCCCCAGGCCGCGATCAGGGTGGGCATCTTCGCGGTGATGCGGATCGCCTTGCGCCGGTTCGCCGGTTCGTCGTTGTCGTCGGCTTCCGGATCGTAGAGGGCGAGGGCGGAAACCGCGGTGCGGAGCACCGCCATCGCATGCGCATCCCGGGGGAAGGAGCGCAGCAACGCCAGCATCTCGGAACTGATCGGCCGTTCCGCCGCGAGCTTCCGCTTCAGGTCGGCCCGTTCATCTTCGTTCGGGAGACGGTCGTTCCAGAGCAGGTACGCCACCTCCTCGAAGGTCGCGTTGCGGGCGAGATCGTCGATTTCGTAGCCGGCGTAGATCAGCTCGCCCTTCTCGCCGTTGATGGTGCTGTTGCGTGTCTGGGCGACGACTACGCCTTCGAGCCCGCTGTTCGACATGTCTGGTTCTCGGATGG
>JBPCJG010000094.1:0-4575 GCA_051005515.1 Longimicrobiaceae bacterium | reverse complement strand
GCAGCGAACCCACGCGGCCGCGGATCCACGCCTGACCTTCCGTGGGTTCGGTGATACGCGAAAGGACCTTGAGCAGCGTGCTCTTTCCCGAGCCGTTGGTGCCTACGATCCCGAGGACCTCGCCGCGTCGGACCTCGAAGGAGACGTCGCGGAGCGCCCAGATGGAGTCAAGACCGTCCGCCCCGCCCTCTCCCCGGACCAGTGCACCCAGCCGGGCCGCGAAGCGGCGTCCCCCGATCACCAGCGCCTCCCGCAGGTTGCTCTGATGTCGCTGCAACGCGCCGATGTTGAAGCGCTTGCCCACCCGCTCCGCGCGAACCATCACGTCCCGATCCATGCTCAGACGATGTCCGCGAAGGTGCGTTCCACCCTGCGGAAGTAGAACGCGCCGCTCACCAGCAGGAGGAGGGCGGCCAGCAGGGAGACGAGGATGATGGGACCCGGGCGGGTTTCGACGCCGAGCAGGGCCCAGCGGAAGCCCTCCACCACGCCGACCATCGGATTGAGCCCGTAGAGCGTGCGCCACGGCTCCGGGAGCAGCGTGCTCGGGTAGGCGATGGGGGTGGCGAAGAGCCAGAGCTGGACCAGAAAGCCGATCGCCAGACCCACGTCGCGGTATTTGACGTTGAGCGCCGAGAACCAGAGGCCCGCGCCGACCGCCGTGAGGAACGCCAGCAGCAGGAGGGGGACCGTCCATCCCGCCTCGACGCCGGGGGTGAAGCCGTAGAACAGCATCATCCCCAGCAGCACCACGAAGGCGATCCCGAAGTCCACGATTCCGCCCAGCACCGCCGCCAGGGGCAGGGCGAGCCGGGGCAAGTACACCTTCTTGAGCATGTTCTGGCTGCTCACCAGACTGGCGGTCGCCTTGCTCACCCCGTTCGCGAAAAAGGTCCAGGGCACCAGCGCGGCGAAGCTGAAGATCGGGTACGGAATCCCGTCGGAGGGGACCTTCGCCAGACGGCCGAAGAAGAGGCTGAACACCACCATGGTGAAGAACGGCTGGATCACCGCCCACGAAGCGCCGAGCACCGTCTGCTTGTAGCGGACCTTGATGTCGCGCCAGACGAGGAAGGCGAGCAGCTCGCGATACTCCCAGAGCTCGCGCAGGTCGAGAGAGCGCCACCCTTGGGAGGGGCGGATGACGGTGATGGACTCGAGCCCGGGCGACGGAGGGGGCGCCGCGGCGGTAAGCCGCTTCACTGCCAGCGGGGGGCGAGGCGAGGGGCCCGGGAGCCGCGCCCGCGGAGCCAGCGCCAACCTCCTACCGCCATCCCCGCGGCGTATGCCGCGCGCGAGGCGAGCACCCCCGGGAGCATCAGCACCGGCTCCCAGCGCCCCGCCCGCACCCAGCACCCCGTGATGTAGGCGGTGTGAACGAGCGCCAGCGCCGGCGTCGCGGCGAGCGTCAGCCACGGCCAGCGATACAGCCACGCCCACCGCGCAGTCCGCGTCCGCGACTTGCTTTCGATCGCCGTGTACGCCCAGCGGTAGTTGCGCTTCAGCAGGTTCAGGAATCCCGGACGGTTGTGGTGCAGCACCCGCGCCCGCGGCTCGAACCAGATGCGGTGCCCGGCCGTGCGCAGCTCGGCTTCCCACCTCCGCTCTTCGTTTGTGTACGAGAACGGCGGCTCCTCCGTGAACCCGCTGGTGGAGAAGAACGCTTCCCGGCGTACGCTCAGGTTCGGAGGCGGGTGGTGCGGGACGTGAGCGGCGGGACGCTTCGAGTGGATCAGATACCAGCCGCAGTAGTAGTCGCAGCGGGCGCTCGCCGGCAGACCTGGCGGCAGGTCGAGCGCGCCGCCGACGATGGTTTCCCCCCGCTCGTGCGCGTCGAGGATCGCCTGCAGCCATCCTTCGGCAGGGACGCAGTCGGAGTCCAGGAAGACGATGGGATCCCCCGAGCTTTCCCGCGCCCCCAGGTTTCTGGCGGCGGCGGGGTTGCCCTGGCCCCCCTCCCTCTCCATCCGCAGCACCCGCGCTCCGGCTGCTCGGGCGCGCGCCGCCGTCGCGTCGCTCGAACCGTCGTCCACGACCACGACCTCGGCGGTCCATCCGGGCGCGTTCTGGGTGCGTACCTCGGCAACGAGATCGGCGATGCCCGCGGCCTCGTTCCGCGCGGGCACGACCACCGTCACCGTCCGCTCCGCGAGACCCCGGGCCGGCCGCTCAGTCGCCACCGGCATCGAGCCAGAGTTGGCGATACACTTTATGGACGCTGCGCTCGAACGCGAGACGGCTGAGGTTGTCACGCGCGTACGCGGCGGCCGCCTCGGCGAGGCGTTCCGCCCGCGCCCGATCCCGCAGCAGCGTCACGACCCCGCCGGCCAGCCCCGCCGGCGTCGGCGGCACCAGCAGCGCCGTGTCGTCGTTCAGGATGGCGCGATGGGCGCGGGTGTCGGTAGCGACGATCGGCCGCCTGGCCGACAGGTAGTCGAAGATCTTGAGCGGCACGTTGTTGTTGCCTTCGCTGCGCGGCGAAACCAGCACGTCGGCCATGCGCAGAAAGGCCGCCGTTCGTTCCTTCGGCTGCCGCTCGACGATGCGCACGGCGTCACCGAGGGCTTGCCGCGCCTCCCTCCCGATGCCGCTCCCGGTCGCCCCATCCGCACCGACCAGGACGAACACGGCGTCGGGTTCGCCGCGCCGCACCTGCGGGATCGCACGCAGCAGGTCGGGAATCCCCTGGTACCCGGCAAAGGTCCCGGTGTACACGACCAGCGGAGCGGCGGGCGGAATCCGCAGTTCCGCGCGCAGCGAGTCCGGCGTGTCGACCCCGCAGGGTTCCGATGTGGCTTCGCCGCTGTGGAACTGCCACTCGGCGACGGGCGTCTCGGGCGCCAGCGACCGCGCCCGGTGCGCCAGGCCGGCGCTGCTCATCACGGCCGTCGCGTTGCGGAGGAGCCAGCGCTCCGCGGCGAGCAGCGCGGTGTGCACCCCCGGAAGCCGGGTGAGGGGATGCCCGGAAAGCTGTTCCGGGATGCTCGATTGCATGTCGTAGACCACCGGGATCCCGAGACGGCGCCCGAAAGCGGCGGCAGGGAAAGCGGCTTCCTCGACCGCATGCACCGCGAAGTAGTCGCCGCTCCGCATCCGCCGCCAGAGCTGCGGGACGAGCAGCCCGTCCAGCACGAGCTTGCGGAGGGACAGCCCGACTGGCACCTGCCGAATGCGGAAGGGGTTGACCGTTCGCAGATAGCGCGTAGCGGGGAGGGGGACGGTTTCCCCGACGGGGTAGGTGAGGAGGTCGATCTCGTAGCCCAGCTCTCCCAGCGCCTCGATCACCTGCCGTACGGCGATCGGCGTCCCCCGGTCCTGATAGAAGGGCTGAGGGGCGACCAGGAGGAGGCGCGGCCGCGGAGCTTCGTTGGACCTTCCCACGCCTTCTCCTTGGCGTTCCGTGAACGGCTCCGGCGGAGCGGCAGGAGCGTTTTCCCTTTCAATCTTCACGCCACCGGAAACGCCCGGCGCGCGATCGGGGTCCGCGGTCGCGATCATTGCAACGCCGAAGCGGTGTCGCCCGGCATCAACGCCTCGCGCGCGAGCGGGACGGGCAGCCCCAGCCGCAGGAAGCGGTCGTGGAAGTCACGCAGGGAGAACTCTTCCCCGCGCGCCTCGAGGTGGCGACGGTAGTCCTCGCGCAGCTTCAGAATCTGCATGCGGCCGAGCGCGTAGTACAGATACGTGGGATTGTACGTCCCGCGTTGGGTTTCGCGCAGCGCCGGAAACGGTGCGAAGTACGCGATCTCCTGAAAGCGCTCCGCGGCGGCGGCCACCGAATCGCCGAAGGCGTGCATCGACAGCCCCGCGTCCCAGCGGGCATGGCGCTGCAGCGCGCGGCGGAGCTGCCCCAGCCGGATGCCGGGATCGTCCCCGCCGAGTCCCTCGTCGACCATCATCTGCTCGGCGTAGTGCGCCCACCCCTCCACCAACGAGGCGGGGGTGAACACCTTGCGCACTTCGGTGGGAACCTGCTGCTCGTAGAGGAGCTGCACGAAGTGCCCGGGCATGGTTTCGTGGACGGTGACGCCCAGCAGGCCGGGGTAGTTGAAGTAGGTGAGGTGCTGTTCCTTCTGCTCCTCGCTCCAGCCCGGGTCGACGTTGGTGATGTTGTAGTACGCTTCCGTGGCCACCGTCTCGAAGGGCCCGGGCGTGCTCATCGAGGCGAAGCCGGTGCGGGCGTACGGCGGCGTTTCCCGCACCACGGGCATACGGTCCGACGGCAGGGTGACGATGTCGTTCCGGAGGATGAACGCCTTCGCCTGCTCCAGGTCGCGGCGCGCGGTCGGGAGCAGCTCCTCCGCCGTCGGATGCACGCTCGTGAGGGAATCCATGATCTCCCGCGGCGTCCGGTTCGGGTCGATGCGCGCCGCTTCCCGCGCCACCCACGCCTGGTAGTCGCGGATCGCCTCCTCGTTGATCTCGGCGAGACGCTCGGCGCTGAGGTCGGTGAACTCCTCGTAGCGGAGCTTGCGTTCGAAGACGTCCTTGCCGAGACGGAAATCGCCGTCCGCCCGCGGCAGCAGGTCGCGCTCGAGCCACTCCGCGAAACCTTCCACCTCGGCGATGGTTTCG
>JBPCJG010000093.1:0-7925 GCA_051005515.1 Longimicrobiaceae bacterium | reverse complement strand
GCGGGATCGCTGGCAGCGGCGCGGCTCGCTCGGACGGGGCGGTTCGACGCGGTGCACGCGTTCTGGCCGCTTCCACACGGCATCTTCGGCCTCGCCGCGAAGGCGGCGGCGGGAACGCCGCTCGTCTCCACCTTTTTCGGTGTGGAGATGACCTGGCTCAAGTCCGACTTGCCCTTCCTGCGTCCCCTGCTCCGCCGCATCGTGCGCCGCTCCGATGCGGTCACCGCGATCTCGTCCTACACGGCGGCGAAGCTGGCGGCGGCGGTGCCGGGAGTGCGGCCGGCGGTGATCCCCTTCGGCGCGGCTACCGAGTCGCGCGGGACGCCGGGAACGCCTTGCGATCCGGAGGCGGCTTTCCAGCTGCTCTTCGTCGGACGGCTGGTAGAGCGTAAAGGTGTCGCCGTTCTGCTGGAAGCGATGGCGCGGCTGCCGGCCGACGTGCAGCTCGCGATCGTCGGCGACGGACCGGAAGGCGCGGCGCTCCGCCGTCAGGCGCAGCGGCTCGATCTCGAGGATCGGGTGGTGTTTGCGGGGTACATAGACCAGGAGGCGCTGGAGCGCCGCTTCGCTTGCTGCGATGCGCTCGTGCTCCCCGCGATCTTCGACGCCAAGGGTGACACCGAGGGGCTCGGCGTCGTGCTGCTGGAGGCGATGAGCTACGGCAAGCCGGTCATCGCGAGCCGCGCCGGCGGCATCGTCGACATCGTCCGCGATGGGCGCAACGGGCTGCTCGTGCCTCCCGGCGATGCGGACATACTGGCGCGGGCGATCGCTTCCCTGCGGGACGCTCCGGAGCGGGCTGCGGCGCTGGGGGCGCAAGGGCGCGAGACCGTCGAGCGCGACTTCTCCTGGGAGGCGATCCTCGACGGGTTGCGAGAGGTGTACGAAGGGGTTGCCGTTACCCGACGGACGGGCGCAACTCGCCAGACGGCGACATCGTCCTGATGGCGGAGAGAGAGGAGCCGACGGACTGGGCTGTATTCCCCGTCGAAGTGATCT
This sequence comes from Longimicrobiaceae bacterium, assembly GCA_051005515.1. Taxonomy (GTDB): domain Bacteria; phylum Gemmatimonadota; class Gemmatimonadetes; order Longimicrobiales; family Longimicrobiaceae; genus JBPCJG01. Next base: position 6,926 of record JBPCJG010000093.1, on the reverse strand, counting down.
CCGCTGCCACGTTCCTGAAGCGGAACGCCATCCATTCGGAACTCGTCTACGAGGCGATCCGCCGCGCTCAGGGTTCCGTTCTGGAAGTCGGGATCGGCAGCGGAGCGCAGAGCGCGTTGCTCAGCCATCTCGTTCCGAGAGTCGTCAGCGTAGACAACGACCTCCGCATCCTGATGGCGGCGCGCGAGAATTTGTTGCGCTTCGGCTCCCGCACTCTTCCCGTTGCGGGAGACGCCTTCAAACTGCCGTTCCGGGACCGCACGTTCGGAGTAGCGATCTCACAGGGGCTGATGGAGCATTTCGGCGACGCGCAGATCGGTCGATTGCTGCGGGAAATGCTGCGCGTATCCAGCTCCGTAGTGTTCAGCGTTCCCTCCGATCGGTATCCGCGTCAGGATGTTGGCAACGAGCGGCTCCTTTCTCCCCGGCGCTGGTTCGACATCGTCGCATCGGAGCTGGATCCAACGGCATTCAGAATCCGCGCACGCTATGTTCGTTTCGACCTCGAAGCGCTAAAATACTCCCTCGTCAGCCGGCGCTGGTTGGGCTCGTTCGCCGTGCTGGTTTCCGTATGCGCCGGCCATCCCCCTCGTGCCCGGTGACTTCAGTTCCGCAGGGCCCGGCCCCTCCCCCTCTGCTGCCATGACACCCTCCACACTCCGCGGGCTACGGGATCGATATACGACTTTGTGCCGGGTAATGGGCTCTACGTCGATCTCGACGGCTACTTCAAGGGTGGACGGCTGGAGACCCGCGATACGTTCCAGCTCACTCCGGGAAGCTATACTTTCAGCTTCGATCTCGCGGGTTCACAACGCGGAGATGAGAATACCGTCGAAGTATTCCTGGGGAGCGTCTACTCCGAGAGGATCACTTTGCCAAGCGACGCGCCTTTCCAACCATTCATCCGGACGATCGAAGTGACCCAGTCGACCAGTGCCAGGTTGACCTTCGATCAATTCGGGGACGACGGCTTCGGACTGTTGCTCGACCGGGTGGGTCCTCGGCCGCTGAGAAAATACCTATAGACAACAGCGTTCGCGGGCGTCTGAGGGTCCTCCATTGCATCTACGATGATCCTGCGAACCCCTGGGTCGGCGGCGGCGGAGCGGTGCGGGTCTTCGAGCTGTACCGGCGCCTCCGGGACAGCGTCGATGTCACCGTCCTCACCGGCTCCTTCCCTGGCGCCCGGAACGAGACCATCGACGGAGTCCGCTACATCCGCTTGGGGGCGGAGCGCCCGTACGTCTGGAGTCGCCTCACCTACGCCCACGCGGCGACGCGGGCGCTCCGGCGCGGCGAATACGACGCCGCCGTGTTCGACTACTCCGCGTACACGCCGATCACCGTGCCGCGGGACCGCCCAATCGGCATCACCGTGCACCACGTCACCAGCCCCGGCGCCCGCTCCCGCTGGGGACCGCTCACCTCCGTTCTCGGCGCGTACGAGCGGCGGCTGCTGCTGCGAGCCCGCTGCTTCAGCGCAACCTCCACGGCTACCCGGCGGCTGCTACGGGAGTGGCTGCCTGCGGAGGCACGGATCGACCTGGTCTACGCCGGCGTACCCGATGAACTCTTTGTTCTGCCCCGCCGCCCGGCCGGCTACCTGCTCTACTTCGGACGCATGGACGTGGTGCAGAAGGGACTCGACACGCTGCTGGAGGCGTACGCCCTGCTCGCTGCCGAACGGGACGCTCCGGAGCTGCGCATCGCGGGGCGCGGCAAGGACGCCGCTCGGGTGGAGCAATTGGCCGCTGCGCTGGGAATCCTGGAGTGCGTTCGGCTGCTCGGGGCCGTCGACGAGGAGCAGCGCGAGGCGCTGCTCGCGGGTGCCCTCGTGCAATTGATGCCGTCGCGCTTCGAGGGCTTCGGGATGGCTGCGGCAGAGGCGATGGCGGCGGGCGTCCCGCTGGTGGCCACGGCCGCCGGATCGCTGCCGGAAGTAGTGGCATCGCCGGAAGGCGGGGTGCTGGTGCCGCCGGACGACCCGCAAGCCCTCGCCAGCGCCGTCGCCGGCCTTCTCGACGATCCGGAGCGGCGCGAGCGGCTGAGCGCTTCGGCGCGCCGTTCCGCCGAACGTTTTCGCTGGGCCGAAGTCGCGGCGGAGCACCTCCGCTTCCTGCAGACCATAGCGGCGGGGTGTCCCCCGCCCCGCCCCGCCCTGTCCGCGTGAAAAAGAGCGCTCCCGGCTCCCGTTCCGGGAGGCGTCCCACCGCCGCCCCTCCCGCCGCGCCGGAGCCGACCATCGGTCTCGGCCTCGCCGCCCTGCTCTACTTCGGCCTCGCGCTCATCTACTTCCTCCCCGCCTTTCTCCCGGGGCGGCAGATCTACGGGACCGACTATCTGCACGCCGGCTACTTCTTCTACGACTTCATCGCCCAACGCGTTTCCGCCGGCGCGCTCCCCAAATGGGTTCCGTACGTCTACGGTGGGCTGCCCCTCTTCGCCAACCCGGGGAGCACCTATTATCCGATCCGCTGGATCGCCGAGCTCCTCCTGCCGACGGGCAAGTTCCTGCCGTTCCTCTTCGTCTTCCAGTTCGGCATGGCGGGGATGGGGATGTACCTTCTCGCCCACGAGCTACGCTGCCGGCGCTGGGTCGCTTTCGTCGCGGGGCTCACCTGGGAGTTCACCGGCATCACCATGAGCTGGGTATACGCCGGCCACGACGGGCGCATCATCGTCGCGACGCTGGCGCCGCTCTTCTTCTTTTTTCTCCACCGGGGGATCCGTACCGCGCGGCTGCCGTCGTTCGCCGGGGCGGCGGCCACGGTGGGTTTCGCCCTGCTCTCCTTCCAGATCCAGAACGCCTACTATCTGCTGCTCGCAGGCGCGATCTGGGCGGTGTTCTGCCTGTTCCACCTCGACGCGGTGCGCGACCGCAGGCGGCTGGCCAAGACAGTGGCGATGGGTCTGGGCGCGGTCGCCTTCGCCTTCGTCATGGCAGCGGTCAACTTCATCCCCTTCCAGGCGTACGTCGGCCAGTCGCCGCGAGGGCAGACGGGCGGGCGGGGATACGAGTTCTCCACGTCCTTTTCGATGCCGCCGCGCGCCCTGGTCGGCGTGGCCGTGCCGGAGCAGGTGGGGCTCTCCATCCAGGATCCGAACACCGGCGAGATCGTGTTCCCCGTCTATGGCGGAGAGAACGCCTTCAAGCTGCACACGGAATACCTCGGCGCGCTGGTGCTCGTGCTGCTGGCGCTGGGGGCCTTTTACGCGCGGCGCGACCGGAGGTGGTGGTTCTTCGCCGGGCTGGGAGCGTTCGCCCTGCTCCTGGCGCTGGGGGGAAACACCCCCTTCTATCGGTTCTTTTACGAGCTGCTGCCGGGCCTGAAGCGCTTCCGTGCTCCGGATCTGGCATACTACGTGGCGGCGTTCTCGGCGGTGGCGATGGCGGCGCTGACGCTGGAACGGCTGGCGCTGTCCAGAGAAGCAGTGGCGAGCCGCCGTACCGCGCCGGAAGGTGCGGGCGGCGATCGGTTGGATCTGGTGCCGCTCATCGCTGGCGGCGTGGTCGTCGTGGCGATCCTCGGCGCCGCCCTCCTGGGCGTGCCCTCCGCGGCGATGGCGGCGCAGTCGTCGGGACTCACCCCCGCGCTGGGATGGCTGCGCTTCGCCCTCTTCACCGCGGCGGTGGGAGGCGTGCTCTGGTGGTGGACGGCGGGCCGGATGAGCGCGCGCGCCGCGCTTCTCGCTCTCGCCCTGGTGGCGGTGGTGGACCTGTGGACCATCGACCGCAAGTTCTTTTACACGACGAGTGGGCCGGAGCAGGCGTTCGCCATGGATGACGTGGTGGCCTTCCTGCTCTCCCAGCCGCAGCCGAACCGGGTGTGGGCCTTGCCGGTGCCGCAGGCGTACCGCGGCAACAGCGACTACCTGATGCGCTTCGGGATCGATCAGGTTGCGGGTGAGCACGGCAACCAGCTCCAGCGCTACAACGAATATCTCGGCGCCGGGGTCGAAACCTACGTGGACTACCACAACTTCCTCGCGGATCCGTCCGTGGTGGAGACGGCGCAGGGTCAGGCGATTTCCTTCCGCCCCGCCCCGGGCTTCCCCGAAGCCGCCAACGTCCGCTACGTGATCTCGCTCGCCCCCCTCGCCGTGTCGGGGTACCGCGAGATCTATCGCGGCAGCGCGCTGATATATGAGAACACCGCTGCCCTGCCGCGCGCTTATCTCGTGCCGCAAACCACGGTCGTGCCTTCGGACCGTACGCTGACGACGCTGCTCGCAGGGGAGTGGGATCCGGCGAGAACGGCCGTCGTGGAAGCCCCGGGGGAGCTCCCGCTCCCCGCCGCCCCGCTGCGGGGTGGCGCGCAGGTGACGGAGTACGAGCCCGACCGGGTGGTGGTGCGGACGGAGGCGAACCGCCCCGCCTACCTGGTGCTGGCCGACAACTTCTATCCGGGATGGAGAGCGACTATCGACGGGGCGGAGACGCCGGTGTACCGCACCAACCACACCTTCCGCGGGCTCGTGGTCCCGGCCGGAGCGCACCGGGTGGAGTTCACCTTTCATCCCGACGACCTGTACACCGGCCTCTGGATCCACCTGGCCTCGCTCGCGCTGCTCGCCGGCTACGGCGTGCTGCTGCTGATCCGCAGGCGGCGCGGGCCGGTCGCGTTGGAATTTGCGCCGCCCGAGTGAAGACACCGACGGGGAAGCAGTTCCTCGCCGCGCTGCTGATCGTTGGTGCCTTCGGCTTCCTGGTGGCCACGGTCGCGCGGGACCTCCCCCGCATCCGCGCCTTTCCCTGGCAGGTCCGCCCGGCCCTGCTGCTCCTTTCGACGGCTTCGCTTTCGCTGCTGCTGGCGTGGGGAGTGCGGGTCTGGCAGCTCACGCTGCGCCGCTTCGACGTCCGCATCGGCTGGGTAGCGCTCGCCCGCGTCTGGTTCCTTTCCAACGTCGCGCGCTACATCCCCGGCAAGATCTGGCAGTTCGTCGGGGTGGCGCAGCTCGGCTCTTCCGCGGGGTTGCCCGCGGCGATCGGGGTGACCTCGCTGATGGTGCACATGGGGTTCACGCTGGTCGCGGCGTCGCTCGTCGGCCTGCTGCTCCTGCCGCCGGGCTTCACGGGTCTGGAGGCGCTCGAGGAGCTGCGTTGGCTGACGCCGCTCGCTCTGCTCGCCGTGCACCCCCGCCCCATCCGGGCGGCGCTCCGCCTCGCCGGGCGCTTCAGCCGGCGCCCCCTAGAAGAATGGCGAGGATCGTGGGGCGACGGACTCTGGCTGGTCGCACTGAACGGAGCTTCGTGGCTGGTCTACGGCGGCGCGTTCTACCTGTTCGTCGCGGCGCTCTCCCCCATCGAGCCGACTCGGCTCGCGGCGCTGACCGCGATGAACGCGCTGGCGTTCGTCGCGGGGTATGTCGCCCTGCTCCCCGCCGGCCTGGGACTCAAGGAGCTCGCGTTGACAGGGATGCTGGCGAGCGTCGTTCCCGTCCCCGTGGCGGCGGCGCTCGCGCTCGCGACGCGCCTCTGGACCGTCGCCGCGGAGCTGATCCCTGCCCTCCCCCTGCTCGCCACGGCCCGCCGCCATGGCCGCGCCGGCTCCGGCCCGGCGGATCGGTGGCGCGGCGGGGGCGGAGCGGTTAGCATTCCGCCGACGCCGCCCGAAGAGCGGCCGCGAACGAGCTGACTACGAATCTCGATGTTGCAAGAGTTGCAGGACAAGATCGCCCTGGAGATCGAACGCCTCAGCAATGAGCTGCAGATCACCCTGCCGAGCGCCATCCGCAAAGCGGTGGAGCACGGCGACCTGAGGGAGAACGCCGAGTACAAGGCGGCGTTGGAGAGGCAGCAGTTCGTCCAGGCGCGTCTGAACCACCTCACCACCCGCGCGGCGGAGCTCGCCAAGATCGACCTCACCGAAGTGCCCACCGACCGGGTGGGTTTCGGCTCCCGCGTCACGGTCGAAGACCTGAAGACGCGCGAGCAGACCACCTACACGCTGGTGTTCGGCGACTACATCGACGTGGAGGGGGGCCAGATTTCGCTCGCGTCTCCCCTGGGGCAGTCCCTGCTGGGCAAGAAGGAGGGAGACGAGGTGTCGCTGCAGCTACCGCGCGGAGAGCGCCGGCTCCGCATCGAGAAGATGGTGACGTTGCCGGCGATGGTAAAACCGGGCGGGGGCTGAGCCCCTGCCGCGCTGCGGCTACCGATGGGTGCTCCGCCGGAGCTGGTCCACCTCCGTCCGCAGCGTCGCGATCAGCTCGGCCACCAGGCCGAAGCCGAAGAGAAGGAAACCGATCGTCTCGAGCAGCAGCACCAGAGTCAGCAGGGGCCGGTAGCCGAACGGCGGCATCCAGCCGATCACCCGCAGCACGATCGCGAGCACCCCGACCAGCAGCCCCAGCACGATCAGCGCTAGACCGCTGCCGCCGAAGAGCTGCATCGGCTTTTCACTGAATTTCAGATAGAACCAGACCACGAGCAGGTCGCCGACTCCCACGAGTACGCGGCGTCGCCCCGAGTACTTGGAAATGCCGGCCCTGCGGGGATATAGACGGATGTCGATCTCCGTGACCGAGTACCCCCGCGCATAGGCCAGCACCACGAAGAAGCGGTGCCAGTCGTGGCGCAGCGTGAGGCCGTTCAGCACCTCCCGCCGGAACGCCTTCATGGAGTTGAGATCCCTGGCAGGCACGTCGAAGAGGCGCTGTGACAGGCGGTTGTACACCGTGCTGACAGCGCGCTTTTCGTACGCCCCGACCTTGCGTCCGGTGACGATGTCCCACCCCTCCGCCAGCTTCGCCAGGAAGCGCGGAATCTCCTCGGCCGCGTGCTGCAGGTCTGCGTCGAAGAGGATCAGGTACTCCGACTCCGCCGCTGCCGCCGCGGTCAGCATCGCCTCGGTCTTTCCCTGATTGCGCCGGTGCCGCAGCACCCGGCTTCGCGGCAGCCGCTCCGCTTCGCGCAGCGCCAC
>JBPCJG010000092.1:0-3463 GCA_051005515.1 Longimicrobiaceae bacterium | reverse complement strand
CCCCGCTGGTGAGGAGGAACCACCCGGCCCCTGCCCACGCCAGGTAGTCGAGCATGTGGAAGATGCCCACGTCCGCCGCCGCGAGCGCGTAGAGGCCGAGTACGCCGGCGCCGGCGAGCGGCACGGTGCGCTCGAAGAGCAGCAGCAGGGCGACCCCGAACTGGACCCAGCCTACCCACGCCTCGACGTGCAGCTCGGGCGCGATCACCGTCCCCACCTGCCAGCTCAGCAGCAGCACCACGCCCACCGCGATCCGCATCACCAGCGTGCTGCTCTCCCGCCGGGCTTGCAGCCACTCCGCGACCCGCCGGTATGGCCCGGTGTCGCAGACGCGGCGTTCCAGCCAGCCGAGCAGGGCGATGGTAGCGGCGGCGGCCCCGGCCAGGCCGAGGAAGAGTGGCGTCAGCGCCTCACCCAACCCCAGCGGCGGGTCCGCGAAGCTGAAGTCGCTGAACCACTTCACGTGCGCGGCGAGCGGCGTCGCCGAAGCGAGGACGAGCAGCGCGAGCATGGCGGCCCGGCCGCCCGTTCGTCCGGGTGCGGGCACAGTCACGTACCCCGTCTCGTCGGCCTTTCCGAGGGACGGTGTGTGGTCAATTCGGGAAGCGTCGGATTGCCGGCTTATGAACACGACACCGTTTCCGCACGTCATGGAAGCGGGTAGCCCCCCTGCGCGGTACGAGACGCTGCGGCGGACGGCGACCGGCTAGCGCGTCGACCACGTGGCCGTGGCTTACGACTGGGAAGGCGCTGCCCGCGCGGCGGAGGACAACGATCGTGCTGATTGGGCAGCGTGGCTGAGGACTGGGCGCGCGCGGGCAGATGCGCGGGGTCGAGCAGCGGGCCCGGCCCGATGCTGAGCCGAGCGCGCTCCCCAGGTAAAGCACCGTCCCCGCTCGCTGGCCGCGGCCAGCCCGGAGATGCAGTAGCCCTACTGCACCGTGAACTGCTTGCTCTGCACCTCGTTGCCGTCCAGGAGCACGTGCAGCGTGTACGTTCCCGCGGGCCACGCCGTGTCCTTGCTTATGTGGAACTCGGTGCGCTCCTCACCGCTCGGCGAGATGGTCTTGCTCTCCTCGTTCACCACCTGCCCGTCCTGGTATGTCCAGCGGGCGCCGAGCGTGGCGTTGCTTGCCGTCCCCTGCGTATGGACGGACGCGTAGATCTCATCGGAGGCAGCGAACTCGTCGGTGCCGTCTGTCACCATCTTCTGCGCATCTACCCCCTTGCCGAGCTCGACGTCGGTGACCCGTACCGTCGACATCTGCGCAGTCGGCGCCGGCAGAGTCGCCGGTTCTTGCACGGCCACCTCCTCGTCACGGTTGCATCCGACGACGGCAAGAACGAGGCAGAGAACGGGGACGAGGCAGGTCCGGAGCTTGAACGTCATCGGCATCTCCTCAGGCGGTGGGAGGAAGCGTGAATTCCTGGCCGGGATAGATCAGATCGGGGTCATCGATCTTGTCCTTGTTCGCCTCGTAGATCGCGTGCCACTTGGAGGCGTCGCCGTACTCGCGCTCGGCAATCTTGGACAGGCTGTCGCCGGATACCACCGTGTAGGTGCGCCCGGTTGCTCCCGGCACCGGCGCGGCAGGCGCGGTCGAGGAGGCGCCCCCTTCCACGTCCGAGAAATCGGCCGGGGCCGTGCGGCGCACGTCCGAGAAGTCCGCCTTCTTCTTCTCCGTTTCCTTTTCTTTCCTGAAGATGTCGAGGATTCCCATCGCGCTTTCTCCGTTGGAGTCGCTGATCCACGTGGTTCGCGGGTCAAAAGTGAACAACTCGCAATATACCGTTCTCGCGCTTCGAACACCAGAAATCCCTACCGATACCCCGCCGCCTGCAGCCGGAACAGCTCCGCGTAGCGGCCGTCCAACTCCAGCAGCTCCGCGTGGCTTCCCTGCTCCAGCAGCCGACCGTCCTCGATGACCACGATCCGCTCCGCCATCCGCACCGTAGAGAAGCGGTGCGAGATGAGCACCGCCATCTTCCCTGCGGTGAGCTCCGCGAATCTCTGAAAGACCTGAAACTCCGCGCGCGCGTCGAGCGAGGCGGTGGGTTCGTCGAGGATGAGGAGCTGCGCGTCGCGGATGTACGCCCGCGCGAGCGCCACCTTCTGCCACTGTCCGCCCGACAGGTCCACCCCGCCCTCGAAACGCCGGCCGAGCATGGTGCCGTAGCGGTCCGGCAGACCCTCGATCATCTCCGCCGCAAGGGAGCGCGCCGCGGCGTCGCGGATGCGCGGCTCGGCCACCTCCGGAGCATCGGCGAGCACGCCGATCTGGCCGACGGCGATGTTCTCGTCCGCCTTCATGTCGTAGCGGACGAAGTCCTGGAAGATCACCCCCACCTGCCGCCGCAGCTCGACGGGATCGTAGTCCGCCAGCGGACGGCCGTCGAGCAGGATCTTCCCGCGGGTGGGATCGTACAGCCGCACGAGCAGCTTGGTGAGCGTGGTCTTGCCCGCGCCATTCTCCCCCACCAGGGCGATGCGTTCGCCGGGGCGGATGCCGAAGGAGATCCCGCGCAGCACCCACGATGGGTCGTCCGGCGGCGGCGGTGCGCTCGCCTCCCCGTACTCCTCGGGCACGGGGTAGCGGAACCAGACGTCGCGCAGCTCGAAGCCCTGCTGGAAGGGAATCGGCACCGGCACCGGGTCTTCCGGCGCTGCGATCAGCGGCTGCATGCCGAAGAACACGAACAGGTCGTCGAGATAAAGCGCCTGCTCGTAGAGATCGCTGGTCGCCAGCAGCATGCGCTGGATCAGGTCTCGCGAGCGCGAAAAGCTGCCCGCCAGCAGCGTCAGGTCGCCCAGGGTGAGGATCCCCAGGACGGTGCGGTAGATGATCGTCGCGTACGCCGCGTAGTAGCCGAGCGTCGAAAGCAGCGACAGTCCGGTGCTCGCCAGGTTGCGGCGGATCGCGAGCCGCCGGTTCGCCTCGTAGAACGCGTCGGCGAGCTTGTCGTATTCTTCGATCAGGTACTCCGACAGGCCGAACAATTTCAATTCCTTGGCGGATTTGTCGGAGGCCGCGATGTAGCGGTAATAGTCGAGCTTGCGCCGCTCGGGAGTCCACTGGTAGAGGAGCGAGTAGCCGAGCGCGGCGAAGTGGGTTTCGCCGAGAAACGAGGGGAGCACCGCGACCACGAGCAGCCCGAAGAGCAGGGGCGAGAAGGCGAGCAGCGTGCCGACCAGGGTCAGCAGGGTGACGGCGTCCTGCGCCAGCCCGAAGAGCTGGTTGAGCAGGGTAATGCGACCGACGGTCTGCCGGCGCGCCCGCTCCAGGCCGTCGTAGAAGGCGGGATCTTCGAAGTGCTGCAGGTCGAGCGTCGCGGCGTGCTCCATCAGCCGAACGCTCATGCGGTTGGCGAACAGGTCGCCCAGCAGCGACTCGAACAGGGTGCTCGTCCGCGCGGCGACTTCTCCAGCCGCGACGATGGCGAACTCCGCGGCGACGAGCCGGGC
>JBPCJG010000091.1:0-3147 GCA_051005515.1 Longimicrobiaceae bacterium | reverse complement strand
GGACGGTGCGGCGGAGCTGGGCCGCCAGCTTTTCCTCCGCCTGGCGGATGTCGTCGGCGAAGGTGGAGCCCGCTCCCGTGAGGCGCTCTCCGTAGGACATCGCGGGGAAATCGAAGGCGTGCAGCACGTGCAGCTCGGCGTCGGCCGCCGCCGCCAGGGCTCCGGCGGTGGCTACCACGGGGTCCGACGTTTCGCCCAGATCGGTGGCGACGAGGCTGGAGCGGGGGACGAGCGGGGGCATGGGCTGGACCGGTAGAAGTCGGGATCAGGGGCGCGCAACGCTTCCGAGCGAGGCGTAGTAGCGTGCCACATCGCGCATCTGCTCGGCGTCGAGCTGGTGGGCAGTGCGCTCCATCAAGCGGGCGTACGGCGAGCCGCCGCGGTGCTCCCCGGCGTACATCGCCATCCACGCGTGGGCCGTTCCGCAGTACTCGGCGCAGGCGCCCCGGAAGATGCCGGTTTCGGTGGGTTCGAGCACGAGCCGCGTCCGGCGGCCGGGGATCATGTCGGTCTTGCCACCGAGCGCGGGGATCCAGACAGCACCAGGGTCGGGAAGACGGCTCCGCCGCCGATGACGAGCAGTGCCGTCCTGCGGCGATGCTCCGCCGGCCTGACGCGCACGGCGTACACGGCCAGCCCGATGACCAGCAGCCAGACCACGGCGGCGCCACCCGCCATCCACCAGAACAAGTCCGCGATCTGCTCGGCCCCGCGTCCCACGGGGTCCAGCGCCGACTGCGAACCGGCGCAGCCGGCCAGCGCCAGCGGGCCGAGACAAGCGGCGCGGGCGCGCCGGCCCCCCGGCCTAGGGATACAGCCGCTCAACCTTCCACCCTCCCGGGGCGTCCCGGTCCCGCAGATACAACTCGCGCTCGTGCAGTCGGTCCGGGCGGCCGTGCCAGAACTCGATCCGCTCCGGCACCACCCGGAATCCGGACCAGAACGGCGGCCGCGGCACGTCACCGCCGGCGAAGCGTGTATCTGCCTCCGCCACGCGGCGCCGCAGCTCTTCCAGCGACCCGAGCGGTTCGCTTTGTCGCGACGCCCAGGCGCCGAGCTGATTGCCTCGGGGGCGGCTCGCGAAGTAGGCGTCCGCCTCCTCGTCCTCCACCGGCTCGACCTTTCCCTCGATCCGCACCTGCGCTTCCAGGGGTTGCCAGTGGAAGCAGAGCGCGGCCACCCCCGTTTCTCCGATTTCCCGGGCTTTGCGCGAGCCCAGGTTGGTGTAGAAGGTGAAGCCCCCCGCGTCGAAGTCCTTGAGCAGGACCATGCGCGCGGAGGGCTTACCGTCGGCTCCCGAGGTCGCCAACGCCACCGCCGTGGGCTCGGGGACGCCGCTCTCCCGCGCCCGGTCGAAGAGAGCCGCGAAGCGGGCGAACGGCTCGGGGGCGGAGGTCACCCGCCCGCCGCAGTCAGGGCAGCAGGCCGCCGCGGACCCCGCGGCGGCGAAAGTTCTCGTACTGTTCGGTGAGCCGCGGGAGTGCCTGCTCGAACGCGGCCACCACCCCCGGATCGAACTGCGTTTCCGAACAGCGGCGGATCTCGGCCAGCGCCGCTTCCCACGACTGGCCGTCGCGGTACGCGCGCCGCGACGTCATTGCGTCCAGAGTGTCGGCCACGGCGAGGACCCGGGCCGGGAGGGGGATGCGCTCACGAGCCGTCCCATCGGGGTAGCCACGGCCGTCCCAACGCTCGTGATGAGAGCGGACCACCTGCAGCACCAGCGGGTCGTCGATCAGCGGGCGGAGGATGTTTTCACCGATCTCCGGGTGCCGCTGGACCTGTGTCATCTCCGCTTCGTCCAGGCACCCCGGCTTGTTGAGCACGCTGTCGGGAACCCCGATCTTGCCCACGTCGTGGAGGTCGCCCGCCAGGCGGAAGCGGAGCAGGTCGAAGCCCCCGATCACCTCCGCGATGGGCATCGCGTACGTCGTCACCCGCGTCGCGTGTCCGGCTGTGTACGCGTCCTTGGCTTCGACCGCCGCGTTCAGGGCGTGCGCGGCGCGCAGGACCCAGATCCTGCTTTCCGTTTCCCGTGCGCGTAGCCGGGCCGTCAGCGATTCGCGCTCGCGCTCCGCGGCGCGCGCCGCCCGGCCGCGGGCGAGGGAGTCTTCGACCTGGCCGCGCAGCTCCTGCAGGTCGAAGGGCTTCAGGACGAGCTGGTCGATGCCGCGTTCGATCCCGAGGGCGGCGGAGGGCAAGTCCGCGTTCGCGCTCATCAGGATCATGCGGGTGCCGGGGGAGCGGGAACGCACCTCGATGAGCAGATCGAGGCCGGAAGGCCCGGGCAGGCGGAGGTCCGTCAGCACCAGGTCGAACGGCGCCTGCATGAGCTGCTCGATCGCGTCGGGTACACTCCCGGCGGTGCTGACCTCGTGTCCCAGTCGCACCAGAAAGCGCTCGAGCGTCCGGCAGATGTACGGCTCGTCGTCCACGACGAGGATGCGTCCCGCGACGCGATCGACTCCGTCCGCGGCGACGGTAGTCATCCGTCCCCCGCGGCGGGGGAAGCCGCCGCGAACAGCTCGCACGCCCGTTCCAGGTCCACGTTCCCCCCGCTCAGGATCACTCCCACGCGGTGACCGGCGAGCGTCGGCTCGCCCCGGAGCAGCGGCGCGAGTGCTACCGCGCCGGAAGGCTCCACCAGCAGCTTGCAGCGGCTCCACAGGAAGTGCATGGCGGCGACGATTTCATCTTCCGCAACGGTGAAGAAGCCGGCGACGAGCTCCCGCACCAGCGGCCAGGTGTAGCGGCCGAGGGAAGGGGTGCGCAGTCCGTCGGCGATGGTCGGTGGCTCGCGGTTGCGCTGCAGGGTCCCGCTGCGGAAGGAACGCGTGGCATCGTCCGCGGCGGCGGGCTCGACGCCGAAGAGCCGACAGCCGGAAGCCGCAGCCGCCGCGGCCAGCGCGCTGCCGCTGAGCAGTCCACCGCCCCCGCAGGGGGCGAGCAGCACCTCGAGGCCTGCCGCTTCCTCCAGCAGCTCGAGCGCGGTAGTTCCCTGGCCGGCGATCACCCGGGGATGGTCGTAGGGCGGGATCAGGGTCGATCCGCGCTCTTCGCGCAACCTCGCCGCCAGCGCCTCGCGATCGTCGCTGCGGCGGTCGTAGAGTACCACCTCCGCGCCGTAGCCGCGCGTTGCCGCAAGCT
>JBPCJG010000090.1:0-4941 GCA_051005515.1 Longimicrobiaceae bacterium | reverse complement strand
CGGACCGCCGCGAACGAGCCAGCCGTGAAGGTTCTCGCCCACCGCGTCACGACACCGACGGCAGGCCAGCCCGAATTGGATGGCGCCCGACGACCCGCCTCGGGCGGGCTGATCGACGGACGGGTGCAGCAACTAGCTAAAAGCTAATTACGCAGCCAGTGCGAAGTTATCGTTCGCAGGTACAGAAAGTCCCAAAGGTTTTGCGAGGTGTTTGGGGACCTCGGCACGCCACCGCGACCTCGTCCAAACCCGTCGAAACCGGTCGCCCCCGTTACGGGAGCGCCACCCGGGGTGACGCTGTCACGAACACCCCGAATCTAAGCCGAAAAGCGGCTTGCGTCAAGGAGGGGGCGCGGCGGGCGGGGCCGCGCACACGCGGTTGCGTCCCGCCTCCTTGGCGCGGTACAGAGCAGCATCCGCCGCCTTCAACGCAGCCGCCGGTAGCCGCACCGATTCCGGACACGCGGCCGCACCGCACGAGGCCGTGACGGTGAGCCTCCGACCATTCCAGGCGAGCGGAGAGCTCTCGATGCAGCTCAGTATCCGCTCCGCCGTCTCCACGCTCGCCGCCAGGTCCGATTCCGGGAGGAGGACCACGAACTCCTCGCCCCCGAGGCGGCCGGGGAGGTCTACCTCCCGAACGTTGCGGCGGATCAACCCGGCGACGTGTTTCAGCACCTGGTCGCCAGCGTCGTGTCCCCAGGTGTCGTTGAAGCGCTTGAAATGGTCCACATCCAACACGATCACACCAAAGGGCCGCGCATAGCGATCGAAACCGTGTCCAAGAGAGACGAGCCGGCTCTGCAACGCTCCCCGATTGGGAAGCTGGGTCAGAGCGTCGGTGGAGGCGCGCTGGTCGAGCGCTTCGAAACGGTGCGCGCTGCGGAGCGGACCCGGCGCCAACGCCGCGATGATTTCGAGGAACTCCAGCTCCGACTGCTCGAAATGTCGCGGATCGGGGTGCCACGTGGCCAGGGCAGCTATGGTTTTCCCCTCGACGACCAGCGGAACCAGCACTGCCGAGCGCGGGGCGGCTGACCAGCGCTCTCCCGCCACCAGCAGGGGGAGCGGCTCGGCCTCACGGGCGAGGTCGGCGTACTCCAACGTGGTGCCGTGCTTGGCGGCGAGAGCGAGACAGGAGTCGGCTGCGCCGATCGGGCCGGAGAGCGACGCCTGCTCCCGTTCCTCCAGGCCCACTACGGCCGCGATCCTTCCCGCCTCCGCCTCTGCCTCCCACAGCGCCACCGCGGCGCCAGCGCCCCCGGAGCCGCGCTGGACCACCACCGCGAGTGTACGGACGAGCTTGCCGAGGTCGAGTTCGCCAGACACCGCATGGGCCACCTCGCTGAGCGCCGCCGACTGTTCCTCCGTACGCGCCGCCCGGTGTTGTGCTCGCAGCAGCCCGTGGACGGACTCGAGATGGCCGCCGGCGATGCTCGCCGCCACTTCCGCGCCGGGGGGTACCGCGCCGCCGTAGGCGAGCGCCAGCACACCTTCGGGGAGGTCGACCGGGATGAGCAGCATCTCCCGCGCCCATTCCGCGGGAAGCCGCTTGCGGCCGCGTTCCAGCCGGATGTGGGTCTGCTCGAGGATCGCCCAGGCAAAGGGGTGACCCGTCAGGTCGACGTCGGGCTCCGGCGGAGGGTAGTCGGGGAGCGCCGACGCGGCGAGCAGGTGAGCGGTTTTCGCTCCCTCGGCGCTACGCCAGAGCGCCGCCTCGTGCGCGTCGGTGGCGAGCCGGGTGATCTCCAGCGCGTTGCGCAGGACCGCCGCGTCGTCTCCGACGCGGGTGACGTCCACGTCCGCTTGCGCGTCGTCTTCGGCGGGCGCAGTGTCCGCGCCTCTGCGCTGCATCAGCCACGGCGCAGCGACACCCGCGCCGACGACGGCAGTGTACAGCACGGCTGGCCAGCCCAGCACGGGTAGACCGAGCGCCCATGCCGCCGCCGGCACCAGCCCGACCAGGACGACCGCGGCCGGCAGCAGCCGCGACGCGAAGTGCACCACCCACGCCGTCCATAAGCCTGCCAGCAGCAGGAGCGGCGAGGCGAGGGAGCCGGTGGCAAGAAGCAGCAGGTGGACGGCGGGCCAGACGGCCAGTGCAAGCCAGACGTCGCGGAAACCCTCTCGGGCGAGCCACACCGCCACCGCGAGCATGCCGACGCCGGCGAGCGCGAAGCCGGCCACACTCCACGCCGCCGCGGTCGCTAGGACGAGCAGATAGCCGCCCACCAGCACCGCCCCTGCCACCCCGAGACGCACCTCGCGTCTGGCGAACGCTTCAGTCAAGGCGGTTGATGCGCGCCGCTGCCGCGGCGGCACCGAAGCCGTTGTCGATGTTGACCACGGTGACTCCGGCAGCGCAGCTGTTGAGCATCCCCAGCAGAGCCGCCAGGCCGCCGAACGCCGCGCCGTACCCGACGCTGGTCGGCACGGCGATCACCGGCACCGACACCAGTCCACCTACGATCGATGGCAGTGCTCCCTCCATTCCGGCGACCACGATGATCACCGCTGCGCGGTGCAGGTCGTCCGCCGAAGCGAGCAGGCGGTGGAGGCCAGCCACGCCGACGTCGCGCAGCCGCTCCACCGGGTTGCCGAAGGCGGCGGCAGACACTGCCGCCTCCTCGGCCACGGGCAGGTCGCCGGTTCCGGCAGTCACGATCAGGATCGGCCCGCGGGT
Organism: Longimicrobiaceae bacterium; assembly: GCA_051005515.1. Classification (GTDB taxonomy): domain Bacteria; phylum Gemmatimonadota; class Gemmatimonadetes; order Longimicrobiales; family Longimicrobiaceae; genus JBPCJG01. Next base: position 2,258 of record JBPCJG010000090.1, on the reverse strand, counting down.
TGGGAAGGAGCGGGGTTCGTCGGGGGGGAGATATGCGGTTCGCGCCATCTCGCTGACCTCTACGTTTGCGATCCGGCGGCGCAGCAGGTCTGCCGCCGCCGACTCGACCCGCGTCGCCAGGAAGCCGTCTCCCTGCGCGGCGATTCGCTCGGCGATGGCGACCACCTGCGCGGGTGTCTTGCCGGCGCCGAGGATCACCTCCGGATAGCCCTGGCGAAGCGCTCGGTGGTGGTCGATGCGGGCGAACTCCAGTTCCTCGACGGGCGCCCAGGCGAGCCGGCGCTCGGCATCCGCGGGCGAAACCTCTCCGCGGCCGACCTCCTCGAGCAGGCGACGCACCTGCTCGGAGGTCACGCGGCGATCCTTTCCGCTTCGGCCAGGTAGCTGTCGAGGAGGCGTTCGGCCTGTTCGAGTCGGGTGACGGCGAACAGCTCCTGGCGCAGAATCCGCCCGCCGGGAAGGCCCTTGGTGTACCAGCCGAGGTGCTTGCGGAACTCCCGCATCGCCCGCTGCTCGTCGCGCTCCCAGGCGATCGCCAGCCGGGCGTGCTCCCGCACCGTGCGGAAGCGTTCCGCGGCGGGCGGATCCGCCGGTACCGGCTTCCCGGAAAGCGCCTCCCGGGCGGCGCGGAAGATCCAGGGCGCGCCGTGGGAACCCCGCGCGATCATGATCCCGGCGCAGCGGGTGTGCTCCCACAGCGCGCGGGCGTCCTCGCCGCGCCAGACGTCGCCGTTGCCGATGACCGGGATCTCGAGCGCCTCGACCGTCGCCGCGATCTCGTCCCAGTTCGCCTCGCCGCCGTACATCTGGGTGCGGGTGCGCGCGTGCAGGGTCAACGCCTCGGCCCCGGCCTCTTGGCAGCGCAGCCCGATGCTCACCGGGTCGCGCAATTCCTCGCTCCACCCGCTGCGGATCTTGACGGTGGTGGGCACCGACACCGCCGCCGCGACCGCCGCGATGATGCGCTGCACCAGATCGAGGTCCCTCAGGCACCCCGAGCCGCCGTTGCGCTTCACCACCTTCTTCACCGGACAGCCGAAGTTGATGTCCAGGAAATCCGGCGCGTAGAGCTCCTCGACCAGCGCGGCGGCCTCCCCCATCGCGGCGGGATCCGCCCCGAAGATCTGCACCCCGATCGGTCGTTCCTCGGGGCGGAAGCGGAGGTAGTCGTGCGTGCGCGCGTCGCCCCGCCGAATCCCTTCCGAGGAGACGAACTCCGACACCACCACGTCCGCGCCGAAGGCACGGCAGAGGCGGCGGAAGGGAGATTCGCTGACCCCCGCCTGCGGGGCGAGGTAGAGCGGAACGCTCCCGTCCCGGAGTCGGGCGAGGAAGGGCGGTGTCATGACCCGAATATATCCAGAGCGAGGCCCCCGCTCAACCGTGGAGGGGCGATCGCTTTGACGCTGCCCGAGCTCCGCGGTACATTATACGATTCCGCTGGGGATCCTCAACGTGATCCGACGGCCCTCTTCTGACACGTCATCGTCCCGCATGGAACTTCGTGAGTTTTTTTCGCCGGATTCGATCAACCTGGACCTGCAAGCAGACAGCAAGGACGACATCCTCAAGGAGTTGATCGAGCTCCTCGACGTCGACGGCAAGGCGAACGGGATCCTCTACAAGATGCTCAGGCGCCGCGAGAACCTGGGGTCCACCGGGATCGGGAACGGCATCGCCATCCCCCACACCCGCTCTCTCGTGGTGAACCGCCTGCGCCTCGCCTTCGGGCGTCAAAAGGACGGAGTGGATTTCCGCGCCGTAGACGAATCCCCGGTGCACCATTTTTTCGTAATCGTCGCTCCCCCGCTCGAGGTTTCGAACCAGTACCTCCCGGTGCTCGGGCGGATCGCTCAGCTCTGCAAGGAGCCGGACGTCCCGGAGCGGCTCGCCACCCTCGAAAGCGCGGATCAGTTCTTTGCGCTGCTCGAAGAAAAGAACGTCTGAGGATTCCGCGATGAACGCTCAGTTGGAGAAGCTGCTGGAAATCCAGGATCTGAAGAGCCAGCAGCGCGAGCTGCAGGCGGCGACGGGCGAGATGGAGGAGGAGCTCTTCAATGTCGATATCGAAAGCGCGCTCGACACGCTCGAGCAGAAGATCGGGGAGATGGAGGAGTCGCTCGAGCCCCGGGTACGGAATCGCTACCGCCGTACCTCGCAGCGGCACCCGCGGAGCGTGGTTCCGGTGATCGGCGGCACCTGTTACGGCTGCTTCGTTTCCGTCCCCACGGCACTCGCGTCCGACGCCGACCGGAACG
>JBPCJG010000089.1:0-2812 GCA_051005515.1 Longimicrobiaceae bacterium | reverse complement strand
GCGCACCTCGGGCTCGTCGACGATGTCGGCGAGCAGGTCGCGGACCTCGTACACCTCGGCGAAGCGCGCGAGCAGAGCGCGGAAGCGGTGGTGCTCGCGCAGCGCCTGCTCGAGGTCGATGATGTCGCCGTAGAGGTACTGCTCGCGGTTCGACGGGGTGACCGCGAGCAGCTCGGGCCCGGGGGTGTGACAGATCACCGCCCGCAAGCGGCCGATCTCGGAGGTGACGCGGACGCGGCCGGTGGCGGGAAGGGTCGAGGTCTCGGCCATGGGGGCGAAGATACGCCGGTCGGCCCTAACCCGCCATCCGCTGCCGATCGCGCTGGCTGAGCGCGTACGAGAGCGCCTCCAGCTCGACGCTCATGTCTACGCTGCGGACGCTCATCCACTCCGGCGCGCGCAGCCGTACGGGGGCGAAGTTGAGCACGCCGCGGACGCCCGCGCGCGCCACCCGCTCGATCACCTGCTGCGCCGCGGTTGCCGGGACCGCGATGATGACGAGCTCGGTGCGATCGGCGCGCAATCCATCCTCCAGCTCCGCGGCGGCACGGACGGTGAGCTTTCCCCAGGAGGTGCCGACTTTGGCCGGATCCGCGTCGTAGACGGAGCGGATTACGAAGCCCTTGCGGCGGAAGTCGGCGTAGGAAAAGAGCGCAGCGCCGATCTTTCCCGCCCCCACGAGCGCCACCTTCCACGAATGTGAGAGCCCGAGGATCTCCTCCAGCTGCCGGCGCAGCTCGTCCACCGAGTACCCCAGCCCCCGCTTCCCGAACGAGCCGAAGAGCGAAAGGTCCTTGCGCACCTGCGCGGAGGTGGTCCCGCCACGCCGCGCCAGCTCGTCGCTCGACAGCGTCACGACACCCCCGTCGTGGGCCTCCTGCAGGGTGCGGAGATAGAGCGAAAGGCGGCGTACCGCCGACTCGGAGATCCTGGACACGTGCCGGGGAAAACGGGCGATCTTGTGAAAACATTCACAAACATCCCCAAGATAGGCAGTGTCAGGGGGCGGGTCAACGTAGACCCTCCGATCGCCGCGTCGTACATTGTACCGGCTCCTCCATCCACTCCCCCCGGAGGTAGGTCTTTGGCGACCCATATCATCCCGCTCGGTACCGAGGATCGTCTCGCGCTGCTGTCTCGTATCCCGCAGGACCCGACGCAGAACCCGCAGACGGTCCTGGACGATTGCGCGAGCTACTGGGCAGATCCGGCCCGGGCAGCCACCGTCTGCACGCTGGTCCGACACCAGGGGTCGCTCTTGTACCCGGACCCGAACTCCCTCGACTTCACCTTCAAGGTGACGATGGAGCAGGCCGCCAAGGTGTGCGCGCAGAACGGCAACCAGCCGTGTGCGAACCCGGGGTGATGGAAGGACGGCCCTGGAGAGCCGAGTCGTGCGTAAGGGTAAGGCAGATGGGATGCCTCGCAGCCTGGGATCGTCGCGCCCGGCAACAAAGATGCGTATTTTCTCCCGACTCGGGTGCGTGCCGACAGATCCACCAGGCGTCCATGTTGCGTGTCATAGCGGTGGCGGGAGATCCGCCCGGGCCGGTCTGCCGTCGCCGCCAGCATAGCGCTCGGAACGGGACGCGCGCACCGGGGCAGCAGCCACACTCGGAAGTCGGAATCGCTTGACATTCGACGAGATCCTCGAAGGAGCTACCGAAATGCTGAGGCGTCGCGGCAAGGTCAGCCGTCGTGCGCTCGCCCGGCAGTTCGAGCTCGACGATGGATATCTCGACGATATCGTCGAGGAGATCGTTGCGGTACAGGAGCTGGCACGTCAGGAAGACGGCGGCGTCCTCGTCTGGCTCGGCCCCGACTCCGCTGCCGCCGCGGAACGCGTCGAGGTCACGGACGCGAGCAGCGACGCCGCGGTGCTGCCAGCGCCGAGCGTGCAGAACCACGGGGAGCGGCGTCAGCTCACTGTAGTGTTCTGCGACCTCGTCCAGTTCACCCAGCTATCCGGCGTGGTGGATGCCGAGGAGCTCCGGGAGCTCGTCCGTGCCTACCAGAAGACGTGTGAAGAGGTAGTCGCGAGCTTCGACGGAACCGTCGCGCAGTTCCTGGGAGACGGCGTGCTGGTCTACTTCGGCTACCCGCGCGCCCACGAAGACGAAGCCATCCGCGCCGTCCGCGCCGCGCTGGCCATCATCGACGAGATGGGGCGGCTGAACGCGCGCTTGCAGGAAGAGTACGACGTGCGCCTCCGGGTTCGTATCGGCGTCCATACCGGCCTGGTGGTGATCGGGGAGATGGGCAGCGAGGGGCGGAAAGAAGAGATGGCGCTCGGAGAAGCCCCGAATGCCGCCGCGCGGCTCCAGGGTCTGGCGGAGCCGGACACCGTGGTCGTCAGCTCGGCCACCCTGTCCCTGACGAACTCCGAGTTCGAAACGGTCGATCTCGGTGAACACGTGCTGAAGGGCATCACCGCTCCGTTCCACGTCCATCGCGTCGTCGGCCATGCCGACAGCGGCCGTCGCGAAGCGCCGAGACGCACGCCGCTCGTCGGACGCGGGCCTGAGCTGGCCCTGCTCGACGACCGCTGGACGCTCGCCCGCCAGGGACACGGGCAGGCAGTGCTGATCTCGGGGGAAGCGGGAATCGGCAAATCCCGCCTCTGCGCTGCGCTGCGCGATCGCGTTCCGCAGGAGGGAGCCAGGAGCCTGACCTTTCGCTGCGATCGGCACGCCTCCAACTCCTCACTCGCGCCGATCATCGCCCACCTGCAACGGGTTCTGGCCCTGGGTCGCGGCGAGTCGCGCGACGGGGCTCTGCAGCGGATCGAGTCGTTCGTCCTCCGTGCCGGGGG
>JBPCJG010000088.1:0-3041 GCA_051005515.1 Longimicrobiaceae bacterium | reverse complement strand
CCGTCACGCGGCAGAAAGACCACCGTCACTTTCCATCCTTCCACTCCCGTGGCCTTGCGCGCCACCAGATCGACCGTGTAGAGCGTGCCGTCGGCGTCGAGCCGGTTCGCCAGCCGATGCTCCTTCCAGGACGAGCTCCGCGTCAGTGCCATTCGGATTTCGTTGCAAAGGTGTTGTCCCGGTCGGTCTTCAGCCGCATTATTGAGGGCGGCCGATCGTTCACTCCGGTGGCCCGCAAAGATAACCGGATGCCGGCGGCCGGCAATCCGATCCCCCTGCACCGCATTCCCTTGAGCCCAGTTCGACCCCTCCAGCGGCACGACGCCACCCTCCGGCGACGTCTCGACCTGGCCGAAGCCACCGCCCGCGAAGCACTGGTGGAGGTGCACGCCGAGCAGGCCGTCGATTTCGTCCGGGTGCTTTCCCCCCGCATGCACTTCGACGCCGCCGTCGACGAATACGTCGAGGCGATGGGGCTGGGGGATGAGGAAGCGGACGGAGTGCGCAACCGGGCGCTGACGCTGCTGGCCGAAGACGATGGAGAAGATCTCGCGCGCGAGCGACCGAAAGGGAGGAGCTTCAACTGGCGGCACGCGACGCCGGCCGGAGCCGTGCGCCTCTTCCGCCGGCACCGCCGGCAGAGTGCTGAGGAAGAGCTCTGGGTCGAGCTCGCCGCGGCGCGCGCGGAAGAAGCGGTCATCGCAGCCCACATCCGGCAGGCGCTACGCTTCGTCGAGCTTCTCGCTGCGGTCGAGCCACCCACCGAGGCCGCTTCGGAATACGTGGACCGACTTCAGCTCCCGGAGAGCCGAGGCCGCGCGGTGTATCAGCGCGCCCTCGCTGCCCTCGCGGAGACCGTTCTGCCGCGGTTGAACCGCAAGTCCCGGAGCACGAGCGGCTCTTCCCGCTGACTCTGCCGTGGCATTCCCCGATCATGGTGCCGTTTTCATCGTCCTGACAGTGATCCCCTCTCACGTCGACCGCCTGTGAAGCATACGCACGTCCGCACCTTTTCTGTCGCGCTCCTGGGCGCCGCCCTGCTGGCGTGCGGAGGCGAAGCCCCCGCCCCAAAGCGGGCCATCGCCGCTTCCGCGGAAGGCGTCGCGGCCGCGGAAACCGCTTCGGCGGCTCCCGCCCCCGCGCCCGCACAACCCGTAGGACCCGTCTCCGGGCTGCCGCCGAACGAGCTGGGGGAGATCCTGGTGCTGGAGTACCACCGCCTCGGCGAGCCGGAAGGGGAGTGGTACCGTTCGGAAGCGAACTTCCGCAGCGATCTCGAGACGCTGTACGCGAAAGGATACCGTCCGATCACCATGCGGGATGTCGTGGCGGGAAACATCGACGTCCCGGCGGGCACGACGCCGGTGGTGTTCACCTTCGATGATTCGTCGCAGGGCCAGTTCTACTACCTGTCTGACGGCTCCATCGACCCGCACAGCATGCTGGGGATCTGGGAGGAGTTCCGCGCCAAGAACCTCGGCTGGGCGAACGGCGCCACCTGGTGTGTGCTCCCGGGAGCGGATTATCCCTCCAACTTCTGGGGAGAAAAGAAGAGCAAGGAGGTGCCGCGCGAGGAGCGGGAGGCGGCGATCCGCAGCAAGGTCGATTTCCTGGTGCAGCGCGGACACGAGCTCTGCAATCACACCATGTGGCATCCCCGGCTCGACCGGCAGAGCGACGAGTCGGTCCAGGACCAGATCGGGAGCGCCATCGATTCGGTGAAAGCGTACCTGCCTGCGGACTACCGGATCACCACCTTCGCGCTGCCGCTCGGGATGTGGCCCAAGAACCGCCAGCTCGCCTGGAAGGGGACGTACCGGGGCGGCAAGACCTACGAGAATCTCGCCGTGCTCGAAGTCGCGGGAGGGCCGAATCCATCTCCCTTCGACGTGGAGTTCGATGCGCACTCGATCGACCGCTTCATCGTCGCGCCGAACCATCTCGAGCGGCAGCTCGCAGCGTGGGACAAGGATCCATCGACACGTTTCATCTCGGACGGCGATCCGGCGACCGTCACCTTTCCCGAAGCGCTGGCTTCACGGCTCGATCGCGCGCGGCTGAACGGCAAAACGGTGGTCGCCCGACCGGCGGGAACCGCGTCCGGCGGCGGCTGATCTCCGGGTCGCAGAACGCCCCGGCCGATTCGGCCGGGGCGTTCTCTTCCGAGTCTCCCGCGCGTCGTCAGGCGACGGTGTTTTCCTGCTGGGGCTGCTCCGGCGCCGGGGGGACCGGCGGCGGCGGCGGGGCCGCGCCTTCGGGCGCGGGCGCCGGGGCGCTTTGCGGGGGAACGGCTTGAGGGCGCGGCGGGGCCTGCTGCAGCGGAGCGTGATGTGACTGCATGTCCGGCTCTTCCAGTCCGTTCAGCGACCGCTTGAAGTCGCGGATGCCCTTGCCCATCCCGCTCGCGAGCTCGGGAAGGCGCTTGGCGCCAAACAACAGGAGCAGCACGGCGAAGATCAGGACCAGCTCGCCGAATCCGAGACCTAACGGCATGGGACCTCCTCACGTATCGGGGTGAACCCGGGGTCATGTGTCTTCCGGGGCGACGCCGTCTGGTTGTACTCCGCGACCGGTCGGGATGTGCCCCACGCCGGGCAAGCGGTTCTGCGCAGCGACGACATGAATGGCTTACGTCGTCACCTCGAAAGCGGATCTGCGTCCACCGGATCCGGCGCTCGCGCGCGGGAAATACCTGATCAGGGGGATTGACCGGAGGCTCCGTTTGCGGTATCATCCCGGTCTTCAAAAAATCAGCGGAGAGTCCGGCCCCTGAAGGGGTTGACCCCGTCTGGTCGAGGTGATAACTTACTTGGCTGCCAGAAAAATCGGGCAGCGATAGCGCAGGAGCGGGTCGAACCGTTCATGACGCCATCAGGCAGAGCAGGTTTCTGCCGCGACGGTAGGAATTGACAATTGGGGTTAAGTGGGAGAGCAGGTAAGGGATTGGTAGTGGGTTCCTATGGGTTACGGGGTGGCACTTCCCTGTGGCCTGGAAGGGAAAGAAAGTGTGAGAATGATTCCGGACGTAGTAGGTTAGCGTT
>JBPCJG010000087.1:0-11949 GCA_051005515.1 Longimicrobiaceae bacterium | reverse complement strand
AAGCGCGCTGACGCTCTTGCCGCTCCCCGACTCGCCGACGATGCCGAGCGTTTCGCCGGGGTTGACGTGAAAAGAAACGCCGTCCACGGCGCGCGCCACCCCGGCGTCGGTGCGGAAGTAGGTGCGCAGGTTTTCGACCTGGAGGATGGGGTCGGCCATCACGTCCTCAGCCGCGGGTCGAGCGCGTCGCGCAGCCCGTCCCCCAGAAGATTGAAGGCGATTACGGTGAAGACGATGGCCAGTCCCGGAAAGGTGGCGATCCACCAGGCGGTGATCAGCGCGTCGCGGCCGTCGGAGATCATGTTCCCCCAGGAGGGCGTCGGGGGCTGTACGCCGAGGCCGAGGAAGGAGAGCGCCGCTTCGGTGAGGATGGTGAGCCCGATCCCCAGCGTCGCGGAAACGATCACCGGCGAAAGCGTGTTGGGGATGACGTGGCGCAGGATGATGCGCGCATCGCCCATCCCCAGCGCCCGCGCCGCCTGCACGAACTCGCGCTCGCGCAGGGAAAGCACCTCGCCGCGGACGATCCGCGAGGTCCCCATCCACCCGGTCAGGCCCAGCACCACGATCACCAGCCAGATGGACGGCTCGAAGAGGGCGATCACGACGATCAGCAGCACCAGGCGGGGAAAGGACAGCATCATGTCGGTGAAGCGCATCAGCAGCGAATCCACCCAGCCGCCGAAGTAGCCGGCTACGGCGCCGACGGCGAGCCCCAGCGTGATCGAGATGCCCACTGCGATGAAGCCGATGGCGAGCGAGATGCGGCTCCCCCAGAGCACCCGCGAAAAGATGTCGCGGCCGAACTTGTCGGTGCCCATGAGGTGCTCCCACGAGGGCTCCAGGTAGCGCGTCAGTACGATGTTCCCCTGGGCCGCCGGGTCGAAGGGAGCGATCAGCGGCGCCAGCAGCGCCACCACATAGAGGATCAGCATGATCCAGAGCCCCGCCATCGCCAGCCGGTTGCGGCGGAAGTGGCGCGACGCGATCGCCCACTGCGAATCGCCGCGCAGCTGCTTCGAGCGCGCGGCGCGGATGCGCAGATCGTACAATGCCCATCCCCAGATCCCCGCCATGAGCAGCGCGAGCACCCCGATGGCGATCGCTTCACTCCAGGGGGTGCGGGTAGCGGCGAACACCTCGCCGATGCTGGCCCGGGAGAGCCATAGCAGCCCCAGCAGCGCGCCCCAGCAGAGCAGCAGCGTCACCCCCTTGCGCCAGGTGCCGCGCACGATGTGTCCCGCCCCCGGCAGGATGGCCGAGAGCAGCAGGGGACCCGCCCCGGCCGCGTCGCCTCCGTCGGCACCCGCTACGGCGCTCGTGCCGGAGAGCGGCTCGGGAGGGGCGGCTTCTACGTCCGGGTTGGTTACGGGCATGGCTATTCCGTCCGGATTCTCGGGTCCACCGCCGCGTAGAGCACGTCGGCGACCAGGTTGCCGCCGATCACGATCGCCGCGATCACGAACGACGTCGCCATCACCACCGGATAGTCGCGCTGAAAGATGGCGTCCACGATCAAGCGTCCCGCCCCCGGCCAGGCGAAGATGGTCTCGACCAGAACGGAGCCGGAGAGTAGAAACGGTAGAAACAGCCCGAGCAGCGTGATGATGGGGATGAGCGCGTTGCGCAGCGCGTGCTTGAAGATGACCGCCCGCTCAGACAACCCCTTAGCGCGCGCGGTGCGGATGAAGTCCTGGTGGATCACTTCGAGCATGGAGCCGCGCATGTAGCGGGCGACTCCCGCCGCGCCGCCCATCCCCAGCGCCGTAGCCGGCAGCAGCAGGTGGAGGAAGCGGTCCCAGAGTCGCTCCCCGAGCGGCAGGAACTCCGCCCCCACGCTGGTCATCTGCGAGGCCGGGAGCACGAAGTCCCACCCCCACTGGCTCGCCTTGAGCGAAAAGATCAGGATCAGCATCAGCGCGAACCAGAACGACGGCATCGAATAAAAGAAGAGCGCCGCGATGGTCGCCACGTTGTCGGTGACCGAGTACTGGCGCACCGCCTGGACGATCCCGATCAGCATCCCCACCACGAAGATCACCACCAGCGCCACGCCGGTGAGCTGGAGCGTGTTCCAGAGCGTTTCCGGGAGGATCTCGCTGATCGGCCGCATCTGCCCGAAGGAGTAGCCGAAGTCGCCGGTGATGAACGACTTCAGCCACTTGAAGTACTGGATGTGGAGCGGCTGGTCGAGCCCCAGGTTGCGCCGCATCTGCTCGATCACCTCCGGTGCGACGTTGGGGTTGAAGAAGCGCGCGGTGGGGTCTCCGGGGGCGATGTGGATGATGAAAAAGATCAGCGTCAGGATTCCGAGCAGGAGCGGGATCGCACCGAGGATGCGGCGCAGCAGATAGCTGATCACTGGCGTTTCTCAGCCGATGGGGTATCGGCGGCGTTGCTCGCCGTCGGTGCGCGACGCGTGCGCTGTCGGTCCTTCGGGATCCACCACTCCCAGGCGTTCTGGTAGGCGCCGTAGGTATCGACCCGCATCCCCTTCAAGCGCTCGTTCACCCCGTCCACCTGATCGAAGAAGTAGAGCCAGGTGTACGGCTGGTCGGCGACGATGCGCTCGGCCGCGGCGCGCCAGGTAGGGGCTGCCTGCTCAGCGGTCGGCTGCGCCAGCGCGCGCTGGATGAGCCGGGTTACGGTGGGGTTCTGGTAGCTGACGAAGTTGAAGGGGGAGTCGCCGGCCCAGATCGGGCTCAGGTCGGGAGCAAGCGCCACCGCCCACCCCGAAAGCGCCGCCTCGAAATCCCTTTTGGTGAGGCGGTCGAAGAAGGTGTTGGTTTCCAGCGTCTGGAGCTCGACGTCCACACCTACCTGCTTCCACTGCTGCTGCACGATCTGCGAAACGTCCGCGCGGCGGGCGTTGCCGGAGTTGGTGACCAGGGTGAAGCGGAACGGTTTCCCCTCCCTGTCCAGCACACCGTCGCCGTCGCTGTCGCGCCATCCTTTGGCCGCGAGGATCTGCCGTGCGCGCGCCGGATCGTGCGGCAGCGGCTTCAACCGCTCCGCGTCGTACAGCTCCTTGAAGATCGGGGCGTACGGCCCCGCCGCGGGAACCGCGTACTCCCCCATCTGCAGCGCGGCGATGATCCCGGACACGTCGAGGGCGAGGCCGAGCGCCCGCCGCACCTCGGCGTCCGCGAAAGGCGCGAACTCCTTCGGGTTGTACCCGATGTAGTCGAAGAAGCGCTTCTGCTCCGTTGCGAAGCGGATCTCCGGGTTCTGCGCCTTCAGCGCCGGGACCTTGTCGAAAGCTACCGGGCGCATGAAGTCCACGTTGCCCGTTTGCAGCTCGATCAGCCGGGTGGTCTCCTCCGGGATGATGCGGATGACGATGGCGTCCAGGTTGGGCTTCGGCTCGAAGTACGGGTTGGGGACCAGGGTGATGGTGGAGCCCTTGTCCCACGACCCCACCATGAACGCGCCGCTCACTACCAGGTTGCCGTTCGCGGGGTCGGTGAGCGGCTGGCTCGAGCGGATCTCCCCCGGCGGGATGTTCTCGTAGACGTGCTTCGGCGCGATCGGCAGTCCGGAGTGGAAGAGCATCTCCGGGTAGCGGCGGTCGAAGTGGAAGACCACGGTGCTGTCGTTCTCCGCCGTCACCGAGTCGATGTGCTCCAGGTAGTCCTGGCGTGGAGACGCCAGCGCCGGATCATCCAGCACACCGTACGTCCAGACCACGTCCTCGGCGGTGATCGGCTGTCCGTCCGACCAGCGCACTCCCGAGCGCATCCGGTAGCGGAGCGAAGCCGAGTCGGGGCCGACCAGCTCGTACATCCAGGCGAGCGCCATGGGGTTGTCGCTCGAGGTCTGGTAGACCAGCTTGCCATCCTTCCAGGCGCCGCGGGTGAGCGCCATGTACATGACGTCCTGCAGGTCGCCGTCGAGCGAGGAGTCGAAGATGAGCGGCATCGGCTTGCTCATGTCGGAGAGCTCCGCCAGCACCGCCGTTCCGCCCCGCTCCACCTGCTCGGAGCTCCTCGTCTTCGCCTCGTCTGCGGCTCCCGATTCCCGATCGCCGCAGGCGCCCGCGAGCGCGAGCAGGAGCAACGCCGCCGACCGGCCCCTCACGCGCCGGCCCGCCGCGCGCTCGGAAGAATGTACCAATCCTTGACCCCCACCCAGTCACCGCGCGCGTCCGGATCCACGTTGTGCAGGCGGTTGCTGACGCCTTCGAGACGCTCCTGAAAGTAGAGGAAGGTGTAGGGCTGATCCTGCGCGATCTTGCGCTGGTACTGCTGCCAGAGCGGCCGCGCCGCCTCGCGGTCCACGATCATGGGCAGCGTGTCGAGCAGACGATCGGTCTGAGGATCGCAGTAGCTGACCCACTGATAGGGATCGTCCAGCTTGTCGCACGAGAAGAGGTCGGAATCGTCGATGCGGAACTCGGTGACCCAGCCGACCACCAGCGCCTCGAAGTCGCGGCGCTCCGGATCGTTGATCCGTTCGAGCAAGCTCCCCCATTCGAGCACCTGCGGCTGCACCTGTATTCCTACCTTGCGCAGGTCCGCCTGAACCACCTGGATGATGTCCTGCCGCGCCTGATTGCCCTGATTGGTGAGCATCACGAAGCGGAACGGCTCCCCCTGCTGGTTCTCGATCAGGCCGTCGCCGTCGCGATCTCTCCAGCCGGCTTCAGCGAGGAGCTGGCGCGCGCGAGCCAGGTCGTAGGCAAGGCCTTGGCCTGCCTGTTCATCGTATTGCCAGAAGAAGGGAGGCACGGTGGAGTTCGCGACGGAGCCGTGGCCGTAGAGGACTCCATCGACGATCGCCTGTCGGTCTATCGCCATCGTCAGGGCCCGACGTACCCGCGGATCCTTGAACTTCGGCAGCCGCTCGTTCCATCCGATGATCACAAAGGACCGGTCGGGGAAGGTGACGAGGCGGGCCGCGTTGGACGCTTGGATCTGCTCCGCCTGCTCAGGCGGCGGGGCGATGTAGTAGTCGATGTTGCCGGTCAGCAGCTCGGTGAGGAGCGTCGTCGGCTCGGGGATCGAACGGTAGACCAGACGGTCGAGATACGGACGACCACCCAATTCCGGCGGGTACTGCGGGTTCGCTTCGAAGGTCCACCTCTGTCCCTGCTGCCGCGAAACGAAGCGGAACGGACCGTTGCCGAGCGGCTGTGAAGTGCTGAACGGATGGTTCTTCAGCTCCGCCGCGGGGACGCCTTCGAGAACGTGTTTGGGCACCGGAGCGAACGAACGCCACGGATCGAGGAAGTCCGCATGGGGCCGCATCCGCACGCGGAAGGTGAAGGAGTCCACCGCCTCCGCCTCTCCATAATGTGTCCAGAAGGCGGTGTTGGGAAAGGCGGTGTTGGGGTCGCGCGCGAGATCGTACGAGAACTTCCAGTCGTAGGCGGTGGTCTTCACCCCATCGTGCCAGAAGAGGTCGTCGCGAAGGTGGAAGGTGACCGCGGTGGTATCGGCGTTCAACTCCCACGACTCCGCGCCGTATGGCTGCGGCTCGAAATCGCCGTCGTAGCGAACCAGGGGAGTGAAGAGGACGAACTGCTGGACCTGGTTGGCGGTGTGGTCGGTCGAGGTGAGCGGATTGATGTCCGGGATGTCGCCGATGGCGCCGACCACCGCAGTGCCGCCGTAGCGCTCCGCCTCCGGCACGTTAGCGCCTTCGGCACCGCCTGCGTCGCCCGAGTCGCCGCCGCAGGCGGCTGCGAAGAGCGCGAGGAGGACGGGGAGGAACAAGCGCTGCCGGTTCATGAGGTCCGGGGCAGGGGGGATAGGATACGGGGCGGCTCCCAAAGGGCGCCGCGAGTCAGACCATCCTACCGGCGTCGCCCTTCAGGGATCCACCAGTCGTGCACGCTCACCAGCTTGCTGCGCACGTCCATCTCCACGCCCTGGAGGCGAGGACCGACGCCGCCGAGGTCTTCGAGCCAGAACAGGAACGTCATCGGCTGGTCCTGCTGGAGGACGCGGGAGAACTCCGCCCAGGTGGTCTTCGCCTGCCCGGCCTCGGTGGCCCGCAGCCCCTCTTCGATCAGCCGGTCCGCCTGCGCGTTGCAGTAGCCGGTGCGGTTGGCGGTGTTCGGCTTCCGCGCTTCGGCGCAGGCGAAGAGCGGGACGGGGTCCACCTTGAAGGTGTCGAGAATCCACGCCGAGATCACCGCGTCGTAGTCGCGCGCCTTGAACTGCTGCAGCATCGACTGGAACTCCATGGTGCGCAGCTCGGCGGCGATGCCGACGGCGCGGAGCTGCTGCTGGAGCACGGTAGCGATGTCCTGCCGCAGACGGTTCTCCGTGTTGGTGAGCAGGGTGAAGCGGAGCGGCTCGCCGTCCTTGTCCACGATCCCATCGCGGTCGCTGTCGGTCCACCCGGCCTGCGCGAGCAACCGCTTCGCCGCCGCGGGGTCGTAGGGGAGCGGCTCGGCCGCCGTGTAGAGCGGGCTCCACGGCGGGATCATCCCGTGCGCGGGAGTTCCGAAGCCGTGCAGCAGCCCCTCGATCAGCTCCGGGCGGTTCATCGCCATGGTCATCGCCCGCCGCACGCGAGGGTCGTCGAACGGCTCGCGCGTGTTGTTCCACGCCACGTACCAGAACTCGCGCGCGGGAAAGTGCTTCAGCGTGGCTCCGGACGCCTGCTGCACCTGCTGCGCCTGATCCGGGAGCAGCGTATAGCCGATCACATCGGCGCTGCCGTTCAGCAGCTCCGTCACCATCGCGGTGGGCTCGGCCAGCACCTTGAAGACCACCCGGTCGAGCCGCGGCCGTCCGCCGAGCCCCGCGGGGAAGTCGGGGTTCGCCTCGAGCACGAGCTGCTCTCCCTGGTCCCAGCGGACGAAACGGAAGGGCCCGCTGCCAACGGGGCTGCGGTTGAAGGGCGCCTGCGCGAGCTCCTCCGGAGGGACGTTCTCGAGCAGGTGCTTCGGGAGCGGTTCCCACCAGAAGCCGTCGAGCGCCTGCGCATGCGGGGCGCTGAAGCGGAAGTGGATGGTGCGGGGGTCGAGCACCGTAGCAGACTCGATCTGGCTCAGGTACGCCGACCCGAGCAGCGACGCCGTGGCCGGGTTCTTGGCGAGGTCGAAGGTGAACTCGACGTCCTCCGCGGTGACCGGCTGGCCGTCGTGCCAGCGAACGTCGTCACGCAGGTGAAAGGTGACGGAGGTGTCGGTGAGCTCCCAACGCTCGGCGAGGTACGGCTGCGGCTGCAGCTCCTCGTCGTAGCGGAAGAGCGGCGTGAAGAGCATGTAGCGCCCCGCCTCGATCGAGGTCGAGTGGGTGACCGTTACCGGGTTGAAGCCCTGGAACTGGCCGAGCACGTCGAAGATGGCGGTGCCACCGACGACCGGCTGTCCGGCCTCCGTACCCCCGCCGTCCCTCGCGTCTCCGCCGCAGGCGGCGAGGAGCACGGCGAGCAGGAACGCGAGAAGTGCGGACGTTTTGGACATGGGATCGGAAGGGGTGAGCAGGGAGCGGAAGGTACGCGGCCGACGGAGCCGGCGGCAATGCCGGCGGCATCGGGTCACAGGCGCCAGAGCCACGCCGGGTCACGATGGCGCCCCGCCGCGGCTTCAGCGCGGCACTCCTCGTCTTCCGTCAGGCGGTCGCGCACGAGCTCCACGCCGAGCGTTTCCGCGCAGCCGGCGGCAAGGGTGGCGACCAGGCGCTCCCACTCCGGCACCGGGGCAAAGTCGGCGAAGCAGGCCGGGGGCGTTTCCCCACCGTCGCCGTCCCCACCGCGGAGCAGCGACGACACGGCGAACCGCGGCGGCGCCAGCGGCAGCGAGCCGTGCTGGAGCAGCACCCCCCGCTCGCGCCGCTGCGCGCTGCCTACCAGCTTGCGCCCCCGAGCCGCCACCTCGCCCGCCACCGGCTCCGCGAAACAGGGGGCGAGCGAAGGGGCGGGGGCGCGCCGGCCCGTCTCCCCCTGCACGTCTGCCGGCACCTGGAGCCGGCGCAGCCCCGCGACCAGTGCGCGATTCATCGCGGCGTAGGTGTCGCGGGGCGCGCCCAGCGCTCCGTCGGCCAACGCGACGGAGTAGGTGAGCTCGCGATCGTGGAGCACCGCGCGACCGCCGGTCGGCCGCCGCACGCACTGGACGCCGTGGGCCCGCATCCGCCCCGGATCGTATTGACCACGCGCCGGCTGATTGCGGCCGAGGGAAAGGCAGGGCGGGTCCCAGCGGTAGAAGCGCAGGACCGGCGGTCCGCCGGCGCGAACCGAGTCGGCGAGCGCTTCGTCCATCCCCATGTTCCAGGCGCCGGGGGCGGGCGGGTGGCTCAGCAACCGCCACTCCGCCGGCGCCAGGGGGCGCGACTCTGCGTTGCTGCTCCTCACCCCTCCTTGCGGCGTACTGGAGTACGCCTCAGTCGGGGATTCGTCACGCGCCTTGATTCGCACTCCCTTTCTGGGCGGAGCGCGTCGAGGGAGGTCCGAGTTGCCCGCCTACTCCCCGATGTGCTCCCGATACGCGCCCGCGTCCATCAGGGCGTCGAGTTGCGCGGCATCGCTCCCCCGGATCTTTACCATCCACCCTTCCCCGTACGGGTCGCTGTTGACCAGCGCGGGATCGGAGTCCAGCTCCCCGTTGACCTCCACCACCTCGCCGGAGAGAGGGGCGTACAGCTCGGACACCGCTTTGACGGCTTCGATGGTCCCGAAGGCTTCCTTGTGCTCGAACGCGGCTCCCGCTTCCGGGAGCTCTACGAAGACCACGTCACCCAGCTCCCCCTGGGCGTAGTCGGTGATCCCCACCGTGTAGACGCCGTCCTTCTCCTCCCTCACCCACTCGTGTTCGGCGGTGTACTTCAGTTCCTCGGGGATGCTGGCCATCGCTGCCTTCTGCCTTCTCGGGGGGATCGTGGGAAGGCGGAGAATAGGAGCCGTGCGGGCGGAGCGTCAAGAACGCGCACCGGGATCCGCATGCGCAGCCGCGAAACGTCCCGGGGTTCGGGCGCTTCTCAGAAGCTCCAACCCACGCCGACCACCGGCAGCAGGGGGAGGGCACCGACTGCGTCGAGACGAGGTTCGTCGCCGCCGGCGAAGCGATAAAACAGCGCGTCGCGCCGGTCGAGCGCGTTGAGGACGCGCAGAAAGGGAACGATCTCGTGGCGGCGCTCGCCCCAGCGGGGTGTGAAGGTGCGGGACAATTTCAGGTCGAGGCGCAGGTACGACCCGGCAGCGGAGCCGGCGAGCGTCGGCGCGTCACCCGCGACCATCCCGGCATCCGGCAGGTCCCAGACCTCCGCCGCCCCGCTGGCCTCGGCGGGGACCGCGGAAAGGGGGAGACCCGAGCCCCAGGCGAAGCGGAGTTCGAGGTCTCCCCAACGGGGGAGCGATCCGGTAGCTCCCGCGCTCACCACCTGGCGTCCCGCGAAGCGCGCCGGAGCGGCACCCGGCGTCCTGTCGGACCAGAGCCAGGTGAGGGAGTACGCGAAGTAGCCGCTCAGGCGATCCGCCTCACGCCTCGCCCAGATGTCGACCCCCGAGGCGTAGGCATCGGACCCATCGCCGGTTGCGGCGGCGACGGCGTCGAAGCGTTTCAGGAATCCCTGCACGCCGAGGCGTACGGGGGCGAGATCCTGACGCAGGCCGGCGGTGAAGTGGCTCGCGCCGCCGACCGCGAGCAGGTTCGCCGCTGGATCATCGGCCGCAGGGGCGTCCACCTCCCCGCCCGGTTGCGCTACGCGGACGTATTGATGGTAGCGCCCGGCACCCAGGTCGAGGACCGCTCCTTCCGCGACGCGCCAGCTCGCGCTCAACCGGGGAGAAAGACGTGGCTCCGGGGAGCGGAAGAAGACGGCGGCGCGGACGCCGACGCGGACCCTGAGCCCGCCCAGCGGCTCCCCCGCCGCCTCCAGATAGCCGGCACCCGCGTCTCCCGCCACCCGCAGCGGCGGAGCGTCCGGAGAAGCCAGTTCCGCGATCCCCCGTGGGGTCCGCAGCACCGTGCGGTCCCATCCCGCGCCGTAGAAGAGCCGCCATCCCCCCCACTCCGAAGACAGATCCGCGAGCACCCGCGCCCGCTCGGCTCCGCCGAGCAGCGGCTCCCAGCGCGCATCGTTCAGCGTCGCGCGATAGCTGGAGACGGCGGCGGTGACTTCCGCTGCCACGCCCGCGATGTTGCCTCGATAGCGGCTGGCGAGGGCCGAGTTGCCCCACTCCGCTCCCCCGGCCGAGCCCTCGCCCGGCGCGAAGCGGACCCCTTCCCCGTTGGCGAAGCCGGTCACCGACAGCGTCCCGGCGGAACCCACCGCGAAGTCCAGGCGCGCGAGGCCTTCTGCGTACTCGTAGGGCAGCTCGTCTCCGGTCAGCGCCCGCACGCCGACGCCGTGGAGCGCGCGCCCCCCGGCCAGGTAGCGGACCGACGAGCTCACTTCGCCTCGCTGCGCGAAGCGGGAGGAAACCACGTCGAGTGCGGCGGTGGTGGCGCGTGGAGCGGCCGTGGAATCCCTCCGCGTGGTCACTTCCAGGATGTATGACAATCCGCCGTCGTAGCGCGCCCGCGCCCCGCCCACGTGGAGCTCGGCCGCTTCGAGCAATTCGGGGGAGAACGGCGGCATCAGCCCCGCGAGGTGGAACGGGGTGTACACCGGTGCACCGTCGAGGAGGATCAGCTTGAGATCGGCCGTGCTCCCCCGGACGAACAGCGCCTCCGACGGCTCGAGCGGTTCTTCCCCCGGCGGTTCGCCTTCGGAGGCACCCAGGCCAGCTTCCGCGATCCCGGGGGTCAGCTCCATGCCTCCCGCCGTGCCGAGCGGCGTGTCGACCGGTATTTCGCGCCCGGTCCGCTCGCGGAGCAGCAGGGGGGGAGCCCCGACGCGCAGGCCGGCCAGCGGGATGGTACGCGGGCGCAGGTAGAGCTCGACGTGCGTGACCCTCGCTTCGGGGACGAGCACCTCCAGCTCGAGCGGCTCGCGGTCGAGCCGCACCGCTCGCAACAGCGCGCGGCCGGGTGCGACGCGGTGGAACTCGTAGCGGCCGGCGGCGTCCGCGGTGGTAGTGTGCCAGGCGCTCCCGGCGTAGAGTTGCACCGTCGCCGCGGCGAGCGCTTCGCCGGTGGCCTCGGCGCGGACTTCGCCCGCGAGATCGCCCGGCACGGTGTCCGCGCGCGTGGGGGCCAGCAGCCCGAGCAGGAGCGCGGCGGCCGCGATCACCGGGCTCCGTCCCTGAAGACGATCTCCTCCCCCACCGTCTCCGCGGGCGGTCCGGGGAAGACGACCCGGGTGTCCTCCTGCACCAGATAGACCAGGTCGCCGACGCGGACGGTACTGGCGCCGACGCGAGGGAGGGCGACGCGCACTTCGGCCCCGGCGACCCCACTCACCTGGACGCGACCGGTGGCGGTGCGGAAGCGGAGCGAGTTCCCGGCTCCTGCCACCTCCACCGCGACGCGGTTTTCCTCCCGCAGCCGCACCCGCAGCGATCCTGGCGGGTCCGCGAGCACGACCTCGGTTCCGTCGGGTCCGGGGAGTACCGACACGCCCGCCGGACCGGCCGCGACGCGGGCGGCGTCCGTAGCGGGGACCGTGGGCGGGGCGACGGGGACCCGCGGCGGGGGAGCGGACGCGACGACACGTTCCCAAACGCCCCCCGCCCACGCGTTCAGCGCGCTCCCGGGAACGACGGCGTAGACGACACCGCCGGCTACGAGCAGGAGCACCGCGGCGCGGCGCAGCGCCGTCTGCCGCGTGTGCCAACGTCCGGGCATACCGCCGCGCAGGCGCCGGGCGCGGACCGCCTCGCGCGCCCGCTCTACGGGCGCGGGCACGTCCAGCAGCTCGAGCGCCCCGGTGAGCGTCGTCCACGCCTCGCGCTGTTCCTCGAGCTGCTCCGCACAGGGCGGGCAATCCTCGAGGTGGACGAGCAGCGCGGGGGGGGGGGGGGGGGGGGGGGGGGGGGGGGGGGGGGGGGGGGGGGGGGGGGGGGGGGGGGGGGGGGGGGGGGGGGGGGGGGGGGGGGGGGGGGGGGGGGGGGAGG
>JBPCJG010000086.1:0-4329 GCA_051005515.1 Longimicrobiaceae bacterium | reverse complement strand
CGAGCGTGAGCAGCAGGTGGACCGCGGCCAGCAGGTACGCGAGCGTGGCCGCGAAGCCGGACAGCCCGAAGAACGTAGGCGCCATCACGAACAACACCACCGTCAGGTAGTCGACCACGCCGTGGATTCTGGGGGTCAGCACCTTCATCGGTCTGCTGCCGCGTACGAGCCCTGCTTCAGCTCCTCGATCACGTCGGGGCGGTGCGGGTGCCAGCCGAGCCGCTCCCCCGCCCGGTCGCCGACCACCCACTGGTCGCGGGTGAGCGCATCGGCTACGGCGCCAAGCTTCTGCCGCGCCTGCTCCAGCGGCACGGCTTCGACCTCTCCCCCCGCGCCGCCCGACTGGCTCGCCGCCTCCGCCACCTCGCGTACCCGCCGCGGCTCGCCGCTCGCCGCGAGCAGCACGGTTCCGGCTGGCGGATCCTCCACCACCCGCACGTACAGGTCGGCGAGATCGTCCACGTGCACGAAGCTCCAGCGGTTCCCGCCGTCGCCTACCATGCGCGCCGCTCCGTCGTCGCGCGCCGAGCGCACCAGCATCGCGACGATGCCGCCGCCGCGGCCGTACACCATCGCCGGCCTCACCACCACGCTCCGCACGCCGTCGTCCGCCGCCGCGAGCGCGAGCTCCTCGACCGCCGGGCGCCAGGCCACCAGCGGCGCCGGGTCCAGCGGCGTGTCCTCATCGGCGGGACCTTCCGGCGTTTCCGGCATCACCCAGACACCGCTTGTGTAGACGAAGGTCTTGCCGCTGCCGCGCAGCGCGTCGAGCATCGCCGCCACGGCCGCGCGATCCAGCTCGCCGGTGCGGGCATCTCCCGTCGCGGCGAGATGGATGGTCGCATCCGCCGCGGCCGCCGCGTCGCGGAGCGTCGCCTCGTCGGAAAGCTCTCCCCGGCGCACCTCCACCCCCTGGCCGCGGAGCTGCTCCGCGCTCGCGTCGCTCCGCGCCAGCCCGACTACCTGGTGGCCCGCGGCGGCGAGCGCCTCGCTGACCGCCGTCCCGATGTACCCCGTGGCTCCCGTGACGAACACCCGCATCCCCGCCTCCGTTTGGATTCCAATCGGTGTTGAGCGGCGCAAGGTATCTCCCCACTGGATGACGCCGCCAGCGCGAGCGACGCTCCCGGGTGTCTCGGTTGCCAGAAACGGCGCGCGGCTGACATCTTCACCACTCGTTCATGGTCCTCGCTCCACCGCGTTTACGGATGATCTCGATCGGGGTGACGGGGACGGACACCGGCGTCGGCAAGACCACGGTCGCGGCGGCGCTGCTCGCGCTCCTGCGGCGTTCGGGACACCGGCCGGCCGGGATCAAGCCCGTGCAGACGGGCGGCGCAAGGGGCGGAGCGGGAGACGACGCCGCGCTGCTGCGCGCCGCCGCCGGCACCGACGATCCGCTCGAGTGGGTGCGGCCGCTGGTGCTGCGCGCGGATGTCGCTCCCTGGCTGGCGGCCGGCGACGGGGAGGGAGAGATCGACCTCGCCGCCTTGGACGCCGCCTTCGAGCGGCTTACGGAAGGGAGCGACGCGGTAGTCGTGGAGGCGAGCGACGGCCTGGTGGTGCCGCTCACCCGCGACGCCACCTTCGAAAGCCTGTTCGTGACCTGGGAGCTGGATGTGGTCGTGGTCGCCGCCAACCGCCGCGGCGTCGTCAACCACGTGCTGTTGACGGTCCGCGCGGCGCACGACGCCGGCCTGCGCGTCCGCGGAGTCGTGCTGAATGCCGTCGAAGAAAACCGAGAAGACGCGGCGACCCGCACGCTGGATGGGCTGCGCCGGCTGCTCGCTCCCGTCCCCGTCTTCGCCTTTCCCCGGGTGAGCGACCCGAGGGACTTCGCCGTGCTCGCCGACGCGGCCGAGCGGAACGGGCTCGATTCGCTCCTCAAGGAGCGTATCGCGCCAGCGGGGTAACAGACACATGGCCAGACCCTGGAAGGACCTGTTCTTTGGCGGGGCGAGCCCCCGCGAGCTGCTCGACGTCGTGGTGCCGCGGCGGACTTTTGCCGACGTGGTGCTCCCCGCCTCCACGCGCCGCGCGCTGGAGAACGCGCTGGCGCAGATCCGCAAGCACGACCTGATCTTCCGAGAGTGGGGATTGTCGGAACGCCACGACACCGGGCTCGGCCTCGCCTTCAACTTCGCCGGGCCGCCGGGCACGGGAAAGACCATCTGCGCCGAGGCGATCGCCCAGGCCCTCGGCCACAACCTGCTCGTGGTCCGCTACGCGGAGCTCGAGTCGCAGTGGGCGGGGGCAACGGCCAAGAACGTCGCGGCGGTGTTCCGCACCGCGGCGGAAACCGACTCGGTGCTCTTCTTCGACGAGGCCGACGCGATCGCCGGACGCCGCTTCACCTCCGTGGACCAGGGGTACCAGCGCGAGGCCAACGCGGTGGTCAACGTCCTGCTCCGCGAGCTGGAAAGCTTCTCCGGCGTCGTCATCTTCGCCACCAACCTGGCGGCCAACTTCGATCCCGCGTTCGAGCGGCGCATCCGCACCCACATCCTCTTCGCCATGCCGGGGCTGGAGGATCGGGAGCGCATCTGGAGGGCGCAGCTGCACGCCCGCAAGACACCGCTCGGGCCCGACGTCGACTTCGGCGCGCTGGCGGAGGAGTTCCCCGTCAGCGGCGGCGACATCAAGAACGCAGTGATCAAGGCAGCGCAGCGGGCCGTGAGCGAACCGGGGCCGGACGCCGAAAAGCGCATCACGCAGCTCCACTTCGGGGAGGGGATGCGCGAGGTGCTCGACGCCAAGCGGGTGATGGACCAGTCGCTCTTCGACGGCACCGGACCGGGCGCCGAAATGCTGGCGCCACTCGGCCAGCTCAGCGGCGCCCAGGAGGCGCTGGAGGAGAGCGTTGGCGACCTCGCCGACCGCCTGCGCGAGGTGGAGGACTCGGTGGAACCCGTCACAGCGGAGGTGCAGCGTCTCGAATCCGAGCACGAGGCGCTGCAGCGGCAGCTCGCGCAGGTGCTGGAGAACCTCGAAGGGTATCGGGAGAGCGCCGAGCGGGCCGAGGCGCTGGTCGAGCAGCAGTGGAAGCGGCGGGGGGTGCCGCTGATGATCGCGGCGCTGCTCGCGCTGCTGCTCGCGGCCGCCGCGCTCGCCATCCTGTTGCTGTAGCCTAAGAAATGCTGCGCGCCCTTGACAGCTCGGCGGGTGGTGCTAAATTGTCAGCATAGTGCTAACAATTTAGCATCCACCGCCATGTCAGCCTCGCTACCGATCACTTCATTCAGCCGCCGCGAGCGTCAGATCATGGACGTGATCTGGCGCCGCGGCCGCGCCACTGTCGCCGAGGTTCTCGACCAGCTCGGGGATCCGCCGTCGTATTCGGCGGTGCGCGCGATGCTCCGCATTCTCGAGGAAAAAGGGCACCTCCGCCACGAGCAGGACGGTCCGCGCTACGTGTACCTCCCCACCACCCCACGCGAGGTGGCGCGGGACTCGGCGCTGCGGCATCTGGTGCGCACCTTTTTCGGTGGTTCCGTGACCTCCGCGGCGGCCGCCCTGCTCGAGCTGCCCAAGGAGGGACTTTCGGAGGGGGAGCTGGAACGACTTGCCCGCATCTTGAAACAATCCGGAGAGGAGGAACGTTGAGATGGTCACGATGATGATCACAGCTAACGACCCCCACCTTTCTTCGACCGGCCTTTTCATCTTTGGAACGGCGGGGCTCGTGCTGAAGACCACGCTCGTGCTCCTGACCGCCGGCGCAGCGAGCTTCGCCCTGCGGCGTGCCTCGGCCGCCGCGCGCCACCTCGCGTGGAGCTGCGCGGTCGTCGCCGTGCTCCTCCTCCCGTTGGCGGCGGGAACCCTGCCGTCGTGGCGGGTGACCGCTCCCATCGCTCTTCCCGTTGCGGTGATGCCGGCGGCGGACCGCCCGGCCGCGCAGCCAACTGCGTCTCTCGCGGCCCCAGCGACCGCGGATGCGAGCAAAGCGGACGGGGTCTGGAGCGTCGCATCCCCGGTCGCCGCCCCCGCATCCGGTGCAGCCGTCGCGGGCGATCCCGTCCTTGCCACTCGCTCGGAGCCAGTTCTGCCGCCCGGCAGCTGGCTCCTGATCGTCTGGGCAGCGGGCGCCGCGCTGGTACTCGGCCGCTGCGCGCTCGGATGGTGGGGCGTCGCACGCCTGGAGCGGCGCGCACGGCCGCTCGCGGAACCCGACTTCGACGAGCTGCTGCGCGACCTCGCCTGGATGCTCGAGGTCCGCCGCCCGGTCCGGCTGCTGCGCAGCGCGGAAGTGGCGATGCCGCTCACCTGGGGGACGCTGCGCCCCGTGGTCGTCGTGCCGGCAGACGCCGGTGAGTGGAGCGCGGAGCGCCG
>JBPCJG010000085.1:0-4006 GCA_051005515.1 Longimicrobiaceae bacterium | reverse complement strand
ACCGCCTGCTTTCCCGTGGCCGAGAACCGCCACGTCGGCGGCATCCTCGACGTCAGCATCGTCCCCGCTGCGCTGGCTCCCCCGGTGGCGGCAGAAGCGGAGCGGATCGCCATCGCGTTGGCGGAGGGACTGGATCTGGTGGGGGTGCTGGGGGTGGAGATGTTCGTCACGCGCGACGACCGCCTGCTGGTGAATGAGCTGGCGCCGCGCCCCCACAACTCGGGTCACTACACCTGGGAAGCGTGCGCCGTCTCGCAGTTCGAGCAGCAGCTCCGCGCCGTCTGTGCACTGCCGCTCGGCAGTCCACGCCTCCTGCGCCCGGCGGCGACGGCCAACCTGCTCGGCCGGCACCTCCCGGATTCGCCGGAGCGTTGGTCGGTCGCCCTCGCCCAACCGGAAACGACCCTGCACCTCTACGGCAAGCGGGAAGCGCGCCCGGACCGGAAGATGGGACACCTCACCGCGCTGGGGGAGACGCGGGAGGAGGCGACGGAGCGCGTGCTGGAGGCGCGAGAGCGACTCCGTGGAACCTGCGAAGGGCCGCGACCGTAGAGGCTTTGTCGAATCGGGCGAGGGCCGCCCTCGCAGTGGGACAGCGTGTCGGCGAAACGCCCGCTGTGCAGGGCGCCTGCAACAAGCCGGTGTTCCGATGGAACGGGTGCGGGGCCGGGAATCCGCGGCTTCGCTGGATTGTCGGCGATGGCACGTCTGGCGCGACGCTTGCCCGAAGAAGACCTGAAGGGTGACGAACGGGAGGTGATATGATCCTGTATTGTGGGTATGAAGAGCTGCAGGCCCTGACCGCCGGCGCGGAAGCGATCATCGCGTCCGCCGAAGCCGCGGCGGAGAGCCCCGTCGCCGCCCCGCCGGCGGCGTTGGCGTCGCTGCGCATGCTCCTTCCCCGCCTCATCGGCGACCTCTCGATCGACACCTTCGCCGAGCAGCGGCGGATCCGCGAAGCGGTGGCGGCGATCCACGACGACCTGCACGCGCGGCTTGACCAGCGGGTGGTGGAGAGTGGGCCAGCGAGTGAGGAATCGGTCGGCACCTACTTCGACTACGCGCACGTCGGCATCGTGCTCGAGCGACTCGACGCCATCGGGGCCGAGATGGAAGCGATGATCGAGCTGATGACGGGGGAACCCCCGACCCGCGAAACCGCCGCGGCCATCACCTTCCCGGACTGAGGCTGCGACTACTCGACAGAAAGAGGGCTCCCGCCGCGGCGGGAGCCCTCTTTCTCTTTCGGTGCCACGCGTCAGAGGATGTACCGCCGCAGGTCCTCGTCCTCCACGATGTCCTTGAGCCGATCGCGCACGAACGGTTCGTCGATGAGGATGTACTTCTCGCCCGCGTCGGGAAGGTCGAAGAGGATCTGCTCCAGCAGCGTCGTCATCACGGTGTGCAGCCGCCGTGCGCCGATGTTCTCCATCCGCTGGTTCACCGTGTACGCGGTCCGCGCCACCGCCCGCACCCCCTCGTCGGTGAACTCCAGAGTCGCCCCTTCCGCGGCGATCAGCGCTGCGTACTGGGTGAGCAGCGCGTTCTTGGGCTCCTGGAGGATACGGACGAAATCCTCTTCCGTGAGGCTCTTCAGCTCCACCCGGATCGGGAAGCGACCCTGCAGCTCCGGGATCAGGTCCGAAGGCTTCGAAACGTGGAAGGCACCCGCCGCGATGAAGAGGATGTGCTCCGTGCGGATCATGCCGTACTTGGTCTGCACCGTCGATCCCTCGACGATGGGGAGCAGATCCCGCTGCACCCCCTCGCGCGAAACGTCCGGTCCGTGCTGCGCGCGCTGCCCCGCAATCTTGTCGATCTCGTCCAGGAAAACGATGCCCGTCTCCTCGACCCGGTCCAGGGCTTCGTTGACCACCTCGTCCATGTTCACCAGCTTGTCCAGCTCGTCCTGAAGGAGGATCCGGCGGGCCTCTCCCACGGTAACGTTGCGACGTTTGGTGCGCTTCGGGAGGAGGTCCTGCAGCATGTCGGTGAAGTTCATGTCCATCCCCTCCATCCCGCCCATCGGAACCATCATTCCTTCGAGCGGCAAACGCTGCTGCTCCTCGACCTCCACCTCGCGGTCCTCCAGCTTCTCGTCGCGCAGCAGCGAGCGGAACTTCTCGCGCGTTCGTTCGCGCCGCTCCCTCAGCTCGCGCTGCTCCTCGTCCGAGACCGCCGGCTCCGACGGGGTGCTGTCGGTGCGCCGGTCCTCCACCTGCCCTCCGGCCGAGACGACGAAGGCGCGCAACCGGGCCTGCGCGTCCGCGGCCTCCGGCGAAACACCGCCCTGCACCGGGGGGATGAGCAGGTCGAGCAGACGCTCCTCGACCCGGCCTTCCGCGACCTCCTGCACTTCGTCCTCGCGATCGGTGCGCACCATGTTGATCGCGAAGTCCACCAGGTCGCGGATCATGGACTCGACATCACGCCCCACGTAGCCCACCTCCGTGAACTTGGACGCTTCCACCTTGACGAAGGGCGCGCCGGCCAGACGGGCGAGTCGGCGCGCGATTTCCGTCTTCCCGACGCCGGTCGTACCGATCATGATGATGTTGTTGGGGACGATCTCCTCGCGCAGCTCGTCCGCGACGCGCTGACGCCGCCAGCGGTTGCGCAGCGCGATCGCCACCGCCTTCTTGGCAGCGTCCTGGCCGATGATGTACTTGTCGAGCTCCGCTACGATCCCCCGGGGTGTGAGCTCGTCGAGCCAGGGTTGAGGTTCGAAGGTGTCGTCTCCCGTAGCGTCTGCCGTAGCAGATCCAGCGTCTGCTGCTGTGGCCTGGTTCACTGCGCCTCCCCGTCCAGCTCGAGCACGGTGATGTTTTCGTTGGTGTAGATGCAGATTTCGCCGGCGATCTCGAGGCCCCGGCGGACGATCTCGACGGCCGTGAGATCGGAGTGCGTCTGCAGCGCGCGGGCCGCGGCGAGCGCGTAGGAGCCGCCGGAGCCGATGGCGATCACCTCGTCCTCCGGCTCGATCACGTTGCCGTCGCCGGAAATCAGGAACATGCTGCCCGCGTCCGCGACGGCGAGCAGCGCCTCCAGCCGGCGCAGCACTTTGTCGGAACGCCAGTCCTTGGCCAGCTCGACGGCGGCGCGGGGCAAGTTGCCCGGGAAGCGCTCGAGCTTCTCCTCGAACTTCTCGAAGAGGGTGAACGCGTCGGCGACCGATCCCGCGAACCCCGCCAAGATCTTGCCATCCTTCATCTTGCGCACCTTGCGCGCGTTCCCCTTCATCACCGTATCCCCGACGGTGACCTGCCCGTCCCCGCCGAGCGCCAGCCGCCCGTCTCGCCGAACGGCCAGGATGGTGGTGGCGTGCATGTCCGGCAAGCTCATCTGTTGTGGTTGCAGTTGTTGTTTTTGCAGTTGCAGTTCTTCCTCAACCTAACGAAATGCCCCGGCGAAGAGAAATGGTGCAGATCCAGGAGCGCGAGGCGGGCCGAGTGAGGCGTACGTCCCGTACGCCGCAGCGAGCGCCCGCCGAAGCAGCGACGCCGAGCTGCGCCATTTATCGAGCCGCTCACGCTCTAGGGTGGGCAGCGCGATATACCCGCTTCAGCCGCTCCTTGGACGTGTGCGTATAGATCTGCGTGGTGCTGAGCGAGGCGTGGCCGAGCAGCTCCTTGACCGCCAGCAGGTCGGCGCCCGCGTCGAGCAGGTGGGTGGCGAAGCTGTGCCGCAGCGAGTGCGTGGATAGCCGCGCGTCCTCGGAGACGGTGTCGATGAACCTGGTCACGATGTTCTGCACCTGGCGCACCGAGAGCCGCCTGCCGCGGCGGCTTACGAAGACGGCGCGCCGCTCGGGCTTCTCCACCCCGGCGAGCACGCTCTCGCGCTCCGACTGATAGCGACGCAGCGCCGCCACCGCCCTGCCGCCCAGCGGTACGATGCGCTCCTTGCGCCCCTTGCCGAGCACCCGGACGCGTTCCGCCACCAGGTCGAGGTGCTTGCTGCTCAGCCCCTGCAGCTCCGACACCCGCATCCCCGTCGAGTAAAAGAG
>JBPCJG010000084.1:0-12489 GCA_051005515.1 Longimicrobiaceae bacterium | reverse complement strand
GCGCGTCGGTGATCGCCATGCTGAGCGGGTAGTTCCACGGCGCGATGAAGCCGACCACGCCGCGGGGGTGGTGGTACTCCCGGGTGGAGGTGAGGCCGGGGATGGCACCGCTGCGACGCTTCGGCCGGAGGTGTCGCTTCGCGTGGCGGGCGTAGTAGCGGGCGACGGTGGCCGCGTCGCCGACCTCCTCGAAGGCGTGCAGCCGCGTCTTCCCCGATTCGAGCCGAATCAGCTCGAGGACCTCGTCCTGCCGGTCGAGGAGCAGGTCGTGGAAGCGCAGGAGGACCTCAGCGCGTTCGGCGAGCGGGGTTTTCGCCCAGCCCGGCTGAGCACGCGGGTTGCCGGTGGGGCGTCGGCGTGCTCCATCATCCTCCTGGATCGGGGTTTCCGTCCATCCCTGCAACGATGGTTCCCCGGCTTTGACGTGACCCCCACCACAGGTTAGCTTTTCCCCGACGAAGGGGAGTAGTCCGCCGGGGAGACACCCGGCGGCCGGATCGTCAAGACTGCGGGCCCAGCCCCGCACGGTCCGGTCGGGACGGCAGCGCCGCGGCGCTGCCGTCAGGGCGAGACCTTTGCTCGGGGACGGGACCCCGGGTGAAGGTCTCGCCTTTTTTCGGCCCGCCGCCGCGGGTCGGCCGCCTCTGGGGAAAGGAAACGCGTGGGAGAATCGCTCTGGGTGTGGATCGGCTTCAACGCGCTCGTGCTCGTGCTCCTCGCCATCGACCTCGGCGTCTTCAACCGCGAGGCGCACGTCATCGGGGTGCGCGAGGCCGCGCGCTGGACTGCGGCTCTGGTGACCCTCGCCCTCGCCTTCAACGCCGGAATCTTTTTTACCCTCGGCCCCCAGCCCGCTCTCGAGTTCTTTACCGGATACCTGATCGAGCTCGCCCTTTCGGTAGACAACGTCTTCGTTTTCGTGCTGATCTTCGCGTACTTCAGCGTCCCGCCGAAGTACCAGCACCGCGTGCTCTTCTGGGGGATCCTCGGTGCGCTGCTGATGCGCGGCGCCATGATCGGCGCGGGCGTCGTCCTGCTCAACCGCTTCGAGTGGATCATCTACATCTTCGGAGCATTCCTGGTCTTTACCGGCATCCGCATGGCGACGGGGCCGGAAACCGAGCTGCACCCCGAGCACAACCCGGTGCTGAAGCTGGTGCGGCGGGTGATCCCCGTCACCCGAGATTACCACGGGCAAAAGTTCTTTGTGGAAGAAGAGATCAAGGGCGAGCTCCGCAAGGCGGCCACGCCCCTGTTCGTCGTGCTGGTGCTGCTCGAGACCACGGACCTGATCTTCGCGGTGGATTCGATCCCCGCCATCTTCGGCGTGACCCGCGATCCCTTTCTGATCTACACCTCCAACGTCTTCGCGATTCTGGGGCTGCGCTCGCTCTACTTCCTGCTGGCGGGGGTGATCGAACGCTTCCACTACTTGAAGATCGGAATCTCGGGAGTGCTGGTCTTCGTCGGTGGGAAGATGCTCGCGGAGTATTTCGACCTCCACGTCCCGACCTACGTCTCGCTACTCGTCGTGGGCGGGGTCCTCGCCGCGTCCGTGATCGCGTCGCTGCTCTTTCCCCGACCCGAAAAATCCGTGGTCGTCCCCGACTCCCCGACGCCACCGGCGGACCTGTGACCATGCTGACAGCCCAGTTTCAGGGCGCGGCGGCGGCCGCGGCGGGCGCGGAGCTCGGCGCACCGTGCGCCGGAGCGGGCTCTACCGGCTTGCCGACGAAGCGCACGATCACGGCCAGGACCAGGGCGCCCGCCGCCAGCGAGATCCAGGGAGAAAGGCCGTACGCGGTCGGTATGTCGCCCAGCAGCATGCCGACGAAGGCGACCACCATCGCGTAGGGGAGCTGTGTGCGCACGTGATCGCTGTGGTCGCACGCCGACGCCATCGAGCTGAGCACGGTGGTGTCGGAGATGGGCGAGCAGTGATCTCCGAAGATGGAGCCGGCCAGCACCGACGAAGTGACCCCGAGCAGGATGGTGTAGTGGGAGGTGCCCACGTCCGCCGCCGCCGAAAGCGTGGCACCCAGCGGGATGACGAGCGGCAGCAGGATCGCCATCGTCCCCCACGAGGAGCCCGTCGCCAGCGAGATCAGCGCGGCGATCGCGAAGACGATCACCGGCAGGAAGTGGACGGAAACGTTGCCCTCGACCGCCGAGCTGAGGTATTGCGCCGTCCCCAGCACTTCGGTGACGCTCTGCAGCGACCACGCCAGCATCAGGATGATCATCGCCACCAGCATCGCGCGCATCCCGGCGCCCCAGGCGTCCATCGTTTCTTGCAGCGTCAGCACGCGCTGCGCCAGGGTGAGGACGATCGCCGCCACCGAACCGCCGAGCGACGCCCAGAGCAGGACGTGGAAGGAGTTGGCGGCGCCGAAGACCTCACGCAGGGCGTGCTCTCCGGGGCCCAGGGCCAGGGAGCCGCTGCCGTACAGGCCGGCGAGCACGCCGGCGACCACCACGCCCACCGGGATCCCCGCGTTCCACCAGCGCAGCGGCGTTCCTTCCGGCGGCTCCATCGCGCCGCCGGACGTATCGGTCAGCAGCGTGGCCCCTTCCCGGAACACACCTGCGCCGGACGCGGCGCGGGCTTCCGCCTCCCGCATCGGGCCGAAGTCGCGCTGCAGGACGATCACGAAGAGCACGAAGGCGAGCGCCAGCAGCGGGTAGAAGCGGTAGGGGATGGTGTCGATGAAGACGTTGAAAGCGCTCGCCTCCGCCAGCCGCTGCGAGAGAGCCGGGTTGTCGGTGGCGACGGCAGACGCCGCCGACTTCAGGCCATCCGAGATCAGCGAGATCTCGTATCCCACCCAGGTGGAGACCAGCACCACGCTCGATATCGGCGCCGCGGTCGAATCGACGATGTACGCCAGCTTTTCGCGCGAAATCCGCAGCCGGTCGGTCACCGGCCGCATGGTGTTGCCGACGATCAGCGTGTTCGCGTAGTCGTCGAAAAAGATCGCCAGCCCCTGTGCGTAGGTGGCCAGCATCCCCCGCCGGGGAGTGGTGGCGTAGGGGGCGAGCCGCTCCACGATCCCGAAGGTCCCGCCGTTGCGTCCGATCACCCCCACCATGCCGCCGATCAGGAGTGAAAAGATCACGATCGCTGCGTGGTCCGCGTCGGCGAGGGCCGGCAGCGCGAAGGTGTCGGCAACCCGCAGCAGCGAAGACAGCGGATCGAAGCCGGTCCAGAAGAAGGCGCCCAGCCAGACGCCGGCAAAGAGCGACACCACCACCTCGCGAAAGACCAGCGCGAGCACGATCGCCAGCAGAGGGGGGACGAGCGAAAGCCAGCCGGGGAGGAAGCGTGGCGCCACCGGCACCGCGGCGGCCGCGGTTTCCAGACGGAGTGGGAGCTGATCCGCCGAAGCGATGCTCACCCCCTCGACCCTGTTCTCGCCCGGCTCCAGGATCCCTGCGGCGAGAACGGCTCCGTCAGCGGCCGTTACGCGGTACGGCGTCTCCGGCGCCGCGTCCGGCAGCGTTGCGGTGAGCGGCAGCGGGGCGCCGGGAAGCGCGACGGCGGGGGACTCGACCCGCGGCGGCGAAGGGGGTGTCTGCGCTCCGGCCTGCGACACCCACGGCAGCAGGAGCGCACCCAGGAGGAACGCAGAGCGGCGGCGCTTCATGGCGGATGGAGTGGACGGTCGGGGTGCAGCAAGGGCCGCCGAGATGGCGGCCCTGGTGAGCTTGCGCTGGTTCGGCGGGCGCCGAAAGGGGTTGTCCTCTGCGTCGATCGGATCGACCGAGCGACCGTCCGCTCAGGTCGGCGGGGTCGCCGCCGCCGCCGCTTCTCCCTCGGTCCGGGGCACGAGCCCGACGATGTCCACCCCCGCCGCGCGGATCGCGTCCACGGCGGCGATGATGGTCCCGTAGGTGACGTCCTCCGCACCCTTGACGAAAAGCACCTTGCGGGGGCGCGGGGCGAAGACCTCGCGGATGCGTGCCTCCAGGTTGTCTCCCGGCACCTGCTCCTGGTTCAGGAAGTAGCCGTCCTGACGGATTTCTAGCACGATCTGGTCGATGTCCTGGGCGACGTCGACGTCCTCCTGCTCCACCGGGGGCACCTGGACCGAAACGCCCTTCTGCAATCCCTGCTGGACCACCATGAAGATGATCAGCAGCACGAGCATCACGTCGATCATCGGCGTCATGTTGATCTCGTTCATGGCGCCGCCCTTTTTCCCGCCGACTCCCATCGCCATGGCTCAGCCCTCCGGCGTGGCAGCCGCCGCGCCCTGCGGCAGCTCGGTGATCGCTCCGATCCGCCGCACCCCCGCCTCCCGCGCCGCGTTGATGGCGTCGAGCACCTTGTCGTAGCCGACGTCGACGTCCGCCTTCAGGTAGAGCACGTGGTCGTCCTGCCGGGCCGGGACCGAATATTCCGTCTTCAAACGTTCGGCCAGCTGCTCCAGCGGAATGGCGCCCGGCTGCTCGTCCAGGTAGAAGCGGCCCGCCCGATCGATGCCGAGCGTCACGCGGTCCTCCTTTTCGGGGGCCGCGGTGGCGGCCTTGGGGAGGATGGCGGTGTAACCTGCGAGCGCCGGCGTCACCACCATGAAGATGATCAGCAGCACCAGCATCACGTCGATCATGGGCGTGACGTTGATGTCGGCGGTCACCTCGCTCCCCTCCATGCCGGTGAGCGACGGGAGCGCGGAGCCCCCGAACGAGGCGTTACCGAGCGTCTTCAGCGCCATGGGTCAGTCCCCGGAAAAGGCGGGCTTCTTCGCGTCGATGTCGCGCAGGGTCTGGCGCGTCATCATCCAGTCGATCATCTCGCGGCCCGCATACGCCAGCTCGGAGAAGAGCGTGTCGAGGCGCGCGGTGAAGTAGTTGTACAGCCAGACCGCCGGTATGGCGGCGATCAGGCCGATCGCGGTGGCGATCAGCGCCTCGGCGATACCGGCGGACACCCCCTCCAGGCCGGCGCCCGTCTGTCCCATGCCGATGAAGGCGTTGACGATGCCGACGGTGGTTCCCAGCAGACCGACGAACGGGGCGGTGGCGCCGATGGTGGCGAGGACGCCGAGCCCCGACTTGAGGTCGTTGGCGAGCAGGATCTGCTCCCGTTCGACCGAACGTTCGGCGGAAACGATCGCCGCGCCGGCCGCCTGCGGATGGTCGAGCAGAGGCGCCACCTCCCGGAGCGTCTCACCGAGCACGCTGGCCACGTGCGAGTTCGGGTACTGCTCGGCGAGGGCCAGCGCTTCCGGGACGTTGTTGTGTTCGAGCGCCTCCGAAAAGGCCGGGGCGAACTTGCGCGTCGCCTTGGCCATCTTGCGGAAGCGGAGCCACTTCGAGACCGCTACCGAAAGGGAGATGATGCTCATGATGATGAGGAGGATGACGATCCCCCGCACGAACCACCCTGTCTCGCCCCAGAGCTCCATAATCGACAGTCCCATTGCTGGCTTCTCCTCGCGCGCTTGCGCATCTCGTGTTGTGTCGTGGGAGCGATCTCCCACGCCTTACCGCGCCCGGCGCGGCGCTATCCGGAAGGTACGAGGGGACGCCCCCTCCTGCAACGGCTGCTACTTCGTGTTGAAGGTCACGGGGAAGGTGACCATCACCCGGACGGCCCTGCCGCCGACTTTGGCGGGGGAGAACTTCATCCGGTCGGTGATCTTTCTCGCCACGTCGCCGAAAGCATCGTGGCTGGCGCTCACCACCGTGACGCTCCCCGGCTCCACGTTGCCGCTCTCGCTGACCACGAACTGGAGAACGACGTTGCCGTTCACCCCCGAATCACGCAGCAGCGGCGGGTACTGACGTGAGATCTGCCGCTGGATGTCGGCACCGTTCCTGATCTTCGGGCGCTCCTCCACCACGTTGATGTTGTACACGCCCGCGTCCGCCGGCTCCTCCCGCTTGGCCGTGCTCTGGCGCACGCCCTTATCGATACCTTCGGCGACCCCACCGGACTTGCCGATGCCAGAGAAGTCTTCCTTGTTCACGGCGCGCTCGTCCGGAAGTATATCCGGGATTTTGGGAGGCGGCTCCTTGGGCGGAACGATGTCCTGGAAGCCCTTGGCCACCGGGGGTGCCGCCTGCGGCTCCGGCTCGGGCGGCGGCGGCTCGGGCTCCGGCTCGGGCTCGGTCTTCTCCGGCTCGGGAGGAGCTTCGGGCTTCAATTCCACGTACTCCACCAGCTCGTCCTTGACTTCTGCCGGCATCGCTACCGAAGCGGCGACGGCGCCGGCGAGGATCAGGCCGTGGATGATCACGGAGGTGGAGACGGTGGCGACGTCGGCGGTGCCCCGCTTCTTTCCCGCGGACGCGGGCAGGTTGTTGAACATGTTCTCTCCTTTACTTCGGGCGGGATGTGCCCGTGGAATGCGTCTCTGAGCCGCGGCGATTCCCCAACCATACGAAGCCGACGAACAGCGCGAGGAGCGCGTACGTCACCAGGGCTGCGAAGTCGTGCGGTACGTCTCGCACGACTTCGAGTGGGGTGAGTCGCAGCAGGATCGCGGGTGCCATTGATTCAGCGCGTGCCGGGATAGCGAACGTTTGATCGGAGACTGCGCGGCCGCGGCGGAGCTGCAGCCTTCCTGACTCGACATAGTGTCCCGCCCGGCGCGGAAAGTCAACCCGCTCTCGCGACCGTGGGCCAGAGCTGTCCGAGCCCACGATATTGAACCCGGAGGCGATTCCCGGGTTCCGGCTCGACGCAGCCCAGCCGACCACTCCCGCCATGGTGATGCAGCGAAGGTGCCACGGCAGCGCGGTGCGCCGGTTGCAGGGGCTTCGCGGCTTGCTCGATCCCGGCCAGCTTCCGCTCGCACGCGCCCACATGCACTCCTCCGCGACGGCTCGCCCCGCAGCGCCGGACCCCCCGGCCGAGAATCGCGGTGGTGCGGTGCGACGGGTCCTCTGGATCACGCTCGCCTTCAACCTGCTGCTGGCCGCGGCCAAGGCGTTCGTCGGGATCCGCACGGGGACCCTGAGCATCGCGGCCGAAGCTGCACAGTCGTCGGTCGACGGCGCGAGCAACCTGCTCGCCCTCGTGCTGGCGGGGGTCGCCGCCCGCGGACCGGATGCCGAACACCCTTACGGACACGCCAAGTTCGAGACGCTTGGCGCGCTCGGCATCGTGGCCTTCCTTTCGATCACCGTGTTCGAGCTCGTTTCCCGGGCGTGGGAGCGGTTGGCCAGCGGGGGAGGAGATCCCCAGGTGTCGGTACTGACCGTAGGAGTGATGCTGGGATCGGCACTCGTCAGCGGCGGGGTTTCCGTCTACGAGGCCCGGCGGGGGCGAGAACTCGGCAGCGACCTGCTGCTCGCGGACGCGGCGCATACCCGCACGGACGCTTACGCGGCGGTGGCGGTGCTGGCAGGTCTCGGCGCGGTGGCCGCCGGCTACCCGGGCGCCGATCCGGTGGTCACGCTCGGGGTGGCGGCCATGATCTCCTGGACCGGATGGGAGATCGTCCGGCGCACGGTTCCGGTGCTGGTCGACCAGCGGGCGGTACCCGAAGCGGCCCTGCGCCGAACCGCCCTCGCTACTCCCGGAGTCCTGGAGTGCACCGATGCGCGCTCCCGCGGAGTGCCGGGGGAGGTCTTCGTCGAGATGACGATCCGCGTTGACGGTGCCCTCGACGTCCGCAGCGCCCACGAAATCGCGGACCGCGTGGAGAACCGGATCGCCGGGGAACTGGCCGCGCGACGGGTGGTCGTGCACGTCGAGCCGCTGGAACGCTGAGGGCAGACCGGGCAGCCGCTGCTTTTCCCGCGCCTCGGGGACAGGTTATTCCCCCTCCTACCCACGCTCAACACAGCTCGCGAAATGAACTCTCCACTTCCCCGGCCCTCCCTGATGCGCTCCTTGTTCGCCGGGGTGATCGACGACGAGATCCTCTTCCCCTACCCGCGGGTGGATCCGGCGGAGCGGGCGGTCGTAGACGATTTCCTCGCCCGCTTGCGGCCGTTCTGCGAAAGCAATCTCGATCCCGCCTCGATCGACGAGCACGAGCACATCCCGCCGGGGGCGCTGGAGGGGCTCAAGGAGATGGGCCTGTTCGGGATCTCGATCCCGCGCGAGTACGGCGGCATGGGCTTGTCGCAGAGCGCCTACTGCCGGATCTTCGAGTGGATCACCTCGTTCGACGTGGGGCTCGGCATCCTGCTCGGGGTCCACCTTTCCATCGGGGTGAAGGGGATCCAGCTCGCGGGTACGGAGGCGCAGAAGCGCTTTTACCTCCCCCGGGCCGCGAGCGGGGAGTGGCTCGCGTCGTTCGCGCTCACCGAGTCGGAAGCCGGAAGCGACGCCGCGGGGATCCGCTCGCGAGCCGTCCCCGACGGGGAAGGCGGCTGGGTTCTGAACGGCTCCAAGATCTGGATCGGCAACGCCAGCTTTTCCGAGATCCTCGTCGTCTTCGCCCAGACGCCGGTCGAGCGCGATGGCGACCAGGTGGATCGGGTGAGCGCCTTCGTCCTGCGTCCCGACATGCCCGGCCTCGAGCGGGGGGACGAGCTGCGGAAGATGGGGGCCCGCGGCTCGAACCAGGCCGAGCTGCACTTTCACGACGTACGGATCCCCGCGGCAAACCTGCTCGGCGACGTAGGCGGGGGGTTCAAGCTCGCGATGCGGGTGCTGAACTCCGGTCGGCAGGGACTCTCCGCAGGGGCGGCCGGCGGCGTGAAGCGCTGCCTTCGCCTCGCTACTGAGTGGGCGACGGAGCGGGAGCAGTTCGGGCAGCCAATCGCCCGGTACGACCTGATCGCCGGCAAGCTCGCCGCCCTCGCCGCGGACGCGCTCACCGCCGACAGCGTGGCATACTTCACCACCGGCCTCGCCGACCGCGGCGACGTCGACTACGCCCTGGAATCGGCGGCAGGCAAGGTGTGGAACTCGGAAGCGCTGGATCGCTCCGTGGACGAGCTGGTGCAGATCGCCGGCGGACGCGGCTACGTCAAACCCTTTCCCTACGAGCGACTCTACCGGGACGCGCGCATCACCCGCATCTTCGAGGGTACCAACGAGATCCTGCGCCTCTTCGTCGGCCTGTCCGGGATCGAGGAGCCGGCCGAGCGGCTGCGGGCACTGGGCGCCGCGCTGCGCGCCCCGATCCGCCAGTTCGGGCTGTTGCGCGACTTTTCGGGCGAACAGGTGCGCCTCGCGCTGCACCGGGGGGAGCCGGAGGTGGAAGGCGATGTGGATCCGCGCCTGCGAATCCATTTCGACTACCTGGTGGACCACACTCGCGACCTCCGCGTCGCCACCGACCGGGCGATCCGCCGCCACCGCGCGGGCATCGTCGATCAACAGTTCACCGTCGCGCGGCTCGCCGACATGGCGATCGAGCTGTATGTCCGCGCCGCGGTGCTGTCGCGGGTCCAGTCGGCCCTGGCGGCGGACTCCACGCACCTCCCCGGCGGAGCGGCAGATGTCGCGGCGCTGCTGCGCCTCTGCGACCTGGCATGCCAGCGCTCGGGCTTGCGCTTCCGCTCGGCGCGGGTGGCGCTGAATGGCGAGCGAGACGACCTCGTGCGCAGCGTGCGCGACGATCTGGTGGCCGCAGAAAAGCATCCTTCGGATCCCATCGGCGGCGGCTGAGCGCCGTCCGTTCACTTCGCAACGATCCGGGAGCCCTGCGGCGGCCACGCAACACCCCGGCACCCCAGCGCCGCCGGAACGACCCTGCCAAACGCCGATATCGAAACGACTTGCGGACTCCGCTCACCCCGTGGCCCGGCGGCTGCGCAGAAACAGCGGGGAACCCGAGGCGAAACACCTGCCTTTCCTTTCGGTACAAGCGCTGGACCCACCGCTCCCGGAGGATCATGATCAAACCCAACGTGCGCGCGTCGTTCGGTCGGCGAGAAGCGGAGATGCTGGTGGCGCTGGCGGGAAGCGGAGGCGAAAGCCGGCTGCGTGAGAAGGGAGTCGACGCCCTGCTCGACGAGCCCGCCGTGGTCCGGCGGCTACTGGAGCAGGGAGGGATCTCCCACACCCCCGCGCCGCTCGTCTTCTACCTGCTCGTCCGCCACGCGCTGCTGCAGCGGGAGATCGTGGACCGCGAGATCGCCGATTACACCGCCGCGGTGCTGCTCGCCTTCGGGCGCACCAGCGGTGGCAGCGACCCCGACGAGATCGACCCCCTGCGTTACGCGTATCTCACCGACATCCTCGCTGAGCTGGAGCGCGCCCGCGGCGAGCGCGAGTTCGCCCTGCGGGTCCACCTCGGCAACTTCGCCCTCTGGCTGGCCGGAGTTTTTCCGGACCACGTGGTCGCGCGGATGCGTCGCCGAGGAGCTCCGTCGCTCAGCTTCTACGACGACCTGGGCGCCTCCGGGTTCCGCAGCGCCGCGGGGATGGAGCTGGCCATGCGGCACGGCATGGGCGACCTTTTTCTGCGCACCGCCGATCAGTTCCGCAACGTGCGGGCTGCCCTCAACGGCCTTTCCGAGCAGCTCTTCTTCCCGCGCGGGGGCGACCCCGTGGAGCGGCTGTTGCGCGAAGCCAAGGACGATTTCGAACTGCGCTCCGGCGACGCCTGACCGGCTGCCTTCCATGACCCCTTCACAACTTCCCCCGGAAACCACCACCCTGCTGGAGCGCGCCCGCGAGGCGCGGGCGAACGCCTACGCCCCCTACAGCGGCTTCGCGGTCGGCGCCGCACTGCTGGCCGACGACGGCCGCATCTTCACCGGGTGCAACGTCGAGAACGCCTCCTTCGGACTCACCGTATGCGCCGAACGGGTGGCGTTGGGGACGGCGGTGGCGGAGGGCGCGCGCACCTTTCGCGCGATCGCCGTCTGCGGACCCGACGAGTCGTGTCCCTGCCCCCCCTGCGGCGCGTGTCGGCAGGCGCTGGCGGAATTCTCCCCCGCGCTCGAGGTGATCACCGACGACGGCGCCAACCCCCGCTCCACTCCCCTCCTGGAGCTGCTTCCCGGCGCCTTCACCGCAGAGCAGCTCCGCTCGGCCGCTGCGTGACGGATTTCCTCTCCCTGATCGAACGAAAGAAACGGGGGGAGGAACTCGCTGAAAACGACCTGGCCTGGATCTGCCGGAGTGCGGTAGCGGGCGACCTCCCCGATTATCAGCTCGCGGCGTGGCTGATGGCGGTCTGCTGGCGAGGGATGAGCGCCGCGGAAACACTCGCCCTCACCCGCGCGATGGTCGCGACCGGCCGGACGCTGCGCTGGCAGAACGTCGCCCGGCCGGTCGTCGACAAGCACAGCACCGGCGGCGTGGGCGACAAGACCTCCCTGGTGCTCGTCCCCCTGCTGGCCGCCGCCGGCCTCGCCTTCGCCAAGATGTCGGGGCGAGGCCTCGGCCACACGGGCGGAACTCTCGACAAGCTCGAAGCGATCCCGGGCTTCCGGGTCGACCTTTCGGGGGATCGAGTGCAGGCGCAGGTACGGGAGATCGGCTGCGCGCTCGCCGGCCAGGGCAGCGAGCTGGTGCCCGCCGACGGGATCATCTACGCCCTCCGCGACGCCACGGCGACGGTGGATTGCCTGCCGCTGATCGCGAGCAGCGTGATGTCCAAGAAGCTGGCGGGCGGCGCCTCCGCGATCGTCCTGGACGTGAAGTGGGGCTCCGGTGCGTTCATGCCGACTCCCGAGACAGCGCGGGACCTCGCCCGCGCCCTGGTGGCGATCGGCGAGGGGGCGGAACGCCGCACGCGGGCGGTGCTGTCGCCGATGCAGCAGCCGCTCGGGCGCGCCGTCGGCAACGCCCTGGAGGTCCGCGAGGCCATCGCCTGTCTGCACGGCGAGGGACCCGAAGACCTTTGGCGGCTGACGGAGGAGCTGGGCACGCACCTGCTGCTCCTCAGCGGGCGCGACAGCGACCCCGCCGCCGCCCGCCAGCGCCTCCGCGCGCTACGTGACGCCGGCGCCGGAGCGGCGAAGCTGGCGGAGCTGATGGCGGCGCAGGACGGTGACTCCCGCGTGGTGGACGATCCCGACCGGCTTCCGCGGGCGGCGCACATCGAAGGAGTTCATCTCGACGCGAGCACCTCGCGCTGGGTAGCGGGGCTGGACGCGCGGGCGGTGGGTGGAGTGGTGGTGGAGCTGGGGGGAGGACGCCGCGCCAAGCAGGACCGGGTAGATCCCGCGGTGGGGGTCGTGCTACACGCCAGGACCGGGGCGCGGGTGGAGCCCGGCGGAGTGCTGGCGGAGGTTCACGCACCCGACGCGGAGCGCGCCGCCCGGGCCGCGGCGGGGCTGCGCGGAGCGTAC
Organism: Longimicrobiaceae bacterium; assembly: GCA_051005515.1. Taxonomy (GTDB): domain Bacteria; phylum Gemmatimonadota; class Gemmatimonadetes; order Longimicrobiales; family Longimicrobiaceae; genus JBPCJG01. The sequence goes on along the minus strand of JBPCJG010000084.1, from coordinate 279 downwards.
CACTTCGCGCAGCAGGCGGTGCCGGCGCCGGTGGTGCAGTACGAGGTAGTGGGTGACTGACGACTCGGTCCGGCGGCTACTCCTCCGGGTGGCCGTGCCCCTGGTTCTTGGATTCGCCGGAGCGATCAGCGTCCCGGTTGGTGCCGGCGGTGGCCGGTTCCGACGTGCCGAAGTCCGCTCCCCGGTTGTCGGCGCCCTTGCCCTTCTTCGGTGGGTCACCCGGCTGCTTCTGCTTCTCTACTTCCTTCTGGATGTCCGCGGTAGCCATCGGTTCCCCCC
>JBPCJG010000083.1:0-3392 GCA_051005515.1 Longimicrobiaceae bacterium | reverse complement strand
GCTGGGCAACTTCCAAGCGGGAAGCATCTTCGTCATGCTCCCACGGGACGGGTACTACCAGTGCGGCTACGTCGTCGCAAAGGGCGGGATCGAGACAATCCGCGAACGCGGGCTGGGCGCCTTCCGCGAAGCCGTCGCCGAAGCGGCTCCGCTCCTGCGGGACAGGTGGGGGCGCTGGAGAGCTGGGACGATGTCAAACTGCTGACGGTGAAGGTGGATCGCCTTCAGCGCTGGGCCCGGCCCGGCCTGCTCTGCATCGGAGACGCCGCGCATGCCATGTCGCCCATCGGCGGTGTCGGCATCAACACCGCCATCCAGGACGCCGTCGCCGCCGCGAACCTGCTCTGGCGTCCGCTGACGGAGGGGGTCCCGACGCCCGATGACCTCACGCGGGTGCAGGCGCGGCGGCAGTGGCCGGTCAACGTGATCCAAGGGCTCCAGCTCTTCCTCCAGGACCGCGTCATCGGGCCAACGCTGGGGGCGCGCCAGTCGATCCGCCCTCCGTGGCCGGTGCGGGTCTTGAACAAGGTCCCGCTCCTGCGGCGGCTCCCCGCCCGCCTCATCGGGATGGGGGTGCGGATGGAGCGGGTACGTAGCCCGGACGTGCACACCGGCTGACTCAGGCAGCGGTGCGCACCACGCCGGGCAGGCGCGCGACATGCGATCTACGTGGACCCGCTTACGCCGAGCCGAACCACATCACGCCCGCGATGACCCCCGAAACCCGACGACCTTCCACCGCAGACGTCGAAACGTTCTCGCACCACTGGCAGGACGAGGCAGACGCCGCGTATCTGTACCGGGTGCTGGCGGAGGCGGAGCCCGACCCGAAGAAGCGAGACATCTACCGCCGCCTGGCCGAGGTGGAGGACCGACACACGCAGATCTGGGGAGAGCTGCTCGAGAGCGCCGGCGCCGCTCCGGGACCGCATCGTCCCAGCGGCGCCACCCGGCTACGCGCCGCGCTGGGACGTCGCCTCGGGCCGAACTTTCTGCTCCCTCTGCTGTTGCGGGAGGAAGGACGGGAGGTGCGTGGGTACATGGAGCTGCATCGCGCCACCCCCAATGGGGCGGCGGGCAGGGACGAATCGCTGCTGCTCGCGCGCGAATCGGCCGAGCACGCCCGCGCGCTGGCGGGAATCGCGCAAGCGGGGGCGGAGCCGTGGCACCGCACGGCGGCCGGCGGGGTGCTGCGCAACGTGATCTACGGCTTCAACGATGGGCTCACCGCCAACTTCGGGCTGGTGGCCGGGGTGCTCGGCGCGGCCGCCGCCCAGCAGCACCAGGCGGTGATCGTGGCCGGCGTGGCGGGGCTCGTGGCGAACGCGATGTCGATGGGCTCCTCCGGCTACCTCGCGGCGAAGAGCGAGCAGGAAGTGTACGCTCATGAAATCGCGATGGAGCGGGACGAAATCGCCATCATGCCGGAGGTGGAGCGGGACGAGCTGGCGCTGATCTACGAGGCCAAGGGGATTGACCCGGAGCACGCGCACGAGCTGGCTACCCAGGTGATGGCTGATCCGCAGCGCATGCTCGAGGAGCAGACGCGTGAGGAGCTGGGTATCGCCGGCCCCGAGGTCGCACCGTTCCAGGAGGCGTGGATCACCGGCGCCGCCACCGCCGTCGGCTCGCTGCTCCCCGTGCTCCCGTTCTTCTTCTGGCAGGGGATGACGGCGATCGTGATCTCCTTCACCGTGGCGATGTTGTCGCACTTCGCCGTCGGAGCCGGCAGGAGCGTGTTCACCGGGCGGGGGATCTTCCGCTCGGAGCTCGACATGTTCGCGGTCGGCCTCGGCGTCGCCGTGGTCGGCTACTTCGTCGGTGAGTGGATCGGGCGGCTGCTGTAGGTTGGAAAGTCCGGTCAGCGGCACAGGCGCCGCGCGATCCGCCGAGCTACGGCGGCCAGATCCCGAGCAGCCGCCGCACCACCACCAGCTGACCGAGGTGGTAGGCGTTGTGGTCGGCGACCAGCAGCAGCTCGCGCAGGTACGTCTGCCCCTCACCGTGCGGGATCTCGGCGGTGAGGTCGAGATCCGGATCCGAGGCGAGCCGCCGCAGCGCATCGCGGTCGCCGCGGAACGCCTCGACGCTCCATTCGTCGGCCGACGCAGGCGCGTGCGTCGGCGGCCAGTAGTCGTCCGGCCACTCCGGCCGCGTGTAGTCCGGGTCGCGGCAGAAGTCGAGGATGTCGCGCTGGGCGAGCCGCAGGTGCTCCAGGAGCTGCCAGGGGGAGTACGGCAGCCCCTCCGGCTGGACGCCGCGCAGCTCGGGCGGGATTCCGGACAACGCCTTATCGAAGCCCGCGTGCGCCTCGCCCCAGTCGAGCAGACGCGCGACCGTCTCCCGGTAGCGATCGGGTGTGATCACCCTCCGAGCCAGTACCCCACCCCGAAGCCGGCGGCGAGGGCGATCAGGCTGGCGAGCGCCAGCGCGAGCCAGTAGCGCAGGCGGCCCGACTGCTCGCGGCGGGCGCGGGGGACGGGACCGAGGCGTGACACGTCAGGCCCCGCGGAAGTCGGGGGAGCGCTTCTTGAGGAAAGCGGCGATCCCTTCCGCCTTGTCGTCGCTGCCGAAGCAGGTGACGAAGAGCTCCTTTTCGTGAGCGAGACCCGCGGTCAGCGGCATCTCCGCGGCGGCGCGCACGGCGGCCTTGGCCAGGCGCAGCGCTACCGGCGACTTTTCCGCCACGCGCGTGGCGATCTCCAGGGTGCGTTCGCGCAGCTCGCCCGCCGGGAAGACCAGATCCACCAGCCCGATCCGCAGCGCCTCTGTCGCGTCGATGAGCTCGCCGGTGAGCACGAGCCGCATCGCCTGACCGGTCCCCACCACGCGCGGGAGCCGCTGCGTTCCGCCGCCCCCGGGGATGATGCCGAGGTTGATCTCCGGCTGGCCGAGCTGGGCCGTGTCGGCGGCGATGCGCAGGTCGCAGGCGAGCGCCAGCTCGCAGCCGCCGCCGAGGGCGTAGCCGTTGACCATCGCGATCACCGGCTTCGGGTACGCGGCGACCTCGTCGAAGACGCGCCGCCCGCTCATCGCCCCGCGCTGCTCCAGCGGCGTGCGCTCGGCGAACTCGCCGATGTCGGCCCCGGCGACGAATGCCTTCTCGCCCGCGCCGGTGATCACCAGCACGCGCGCATCGCCGTCTTCGCGGAGCGCGTCCAGCGCCTCCAGCAGCTCTCGCCGCACCGCCGCGTTGAGCGCGTTGCGCTTCTCGGGGCGGTCGATCGTCACGATCGCGACCCCGTTCTCGCTCTCCACCCGCAGGGTTTCGTAGCTCACGTGCCGCTCCAGGGGTAGAAGCCCTCGCCGCTCTTTTTTCCCAGCTTTCCCTCCTCCACCATCCGCCGCAGGATCTCGGGGGGACGGTACTGCTCGCCGCCGAGCGTCTCGTG
>JBPCJG010000082.1:0-2948 GCA_051005515.1 Longimicrobiaceae bacterium | reverse complement strand
CGCTGGATGCGGGCAACGAGATCGACCGCTACATCGTCTGGCCGGGGCAGGCGCTCGCCTACAAGGTGGGCCAGCTCGAAATTCTGCGCCTCCGGGCCGCCGCGCGCGAGCGCCTGGGCGAGCGCTTCGACCTGCGCGGCTTTCACGACCTGGTGCTCGGGTCCGGCGCGGTGACCCTTCCCATCCTGCGCCGGCAGGTCGAGGCGTGGGTGGGGGAGCAGGCGGGGTGAGCTCTGCGCCGGCTCCGGAACGCCCGAATCCCTTCCCCTTCCCCTCCTTCTAAACCCGAGCCCATGTCCAGACGCCCCGTCCCCGGCCGCCTTCCTCCCGGCGCCGTCCAACACCTCCGCGCCGCCGACCCGCTGCTGAGCGACCTGATCGACCGGGTCGGCTCCTTTCAGCCGATGATCCAGCCCGATCTGTGGCGCTCATTGATCGAGTCGATCGTCGGGCAGCAGCTTTCCGGGGCGGCGGCCGAAGCGATTCTCGGCCGTCTCGAGCACGCCGCGCCGGGAGGCGAATTCCCGGGCCCGGCGGAGCTGCTGGTGCTGCCGGACGATACGCTGCGCGCTGCCGGCCTGTCGCGGGCCAAGGTGCGCTCGCTCCACGACCTGGCGGAGAAGTGGACCGACGGGACGCTCGAGCCGGAGCGGATCGGGGAGATGGACGACGAGCAGGTGATCGCCCATCTCACCGAGGTCAAAGGGATCGGCCGCTGGACGGCGGAGATGGTGCTGATCTTTACGCTGGAGCGGCCGGACGTCTTCCCCGCCGACGATCTCGCGATCCGTACGGCGGTGCAGCGGCTGCACGGCTACGACGAGCGGCCGGAGCACACCCGCATGCTGCTGGTCGCAGAACCGTGGCGGCCGTTCCGGACTGCGGCCAGCCACTACCTCTGGCGCAGTCTGCGGCTGGAAACCGACGGCTGAAGCGGAACCACCGTTGGCCCCGAATCTGCGTGTTCCACAGGGATATCCGCCCCGCCGACGAAATGTCCGGACGAGCGCGTCAGGAAGCGGCGACGGGCGGCGTGTCCACCGAAAAATAGGAGGTCCAAATGGAGCGTCACGACCACGACCACTCTCCCGTTTCCCGCGACCACCACGCGGAAGAGCCCAGCACCGGAGACCTGGTGGGCGAAGGGGTCGGCGGCGTGAGCGGAGCGTTCACCGGCGCTGCCCTCGGCAGCCTGGGTGGTCCGCTCGGGACCATCATCGGCGGCATCGCGGGCGCCGCTGGCGGATGGTGGGCCGGCCGATCGATCTCCGAAGCGGCGGCGCACTACACCGAGGACGAGGACCGCTACTACCGCTCGCACTATGAAGGACTCGGCGACCGGCCGGCGGACCACGACTACGAAACCGCCCGCCACGGCTATGCACTTGGACATATCGCCGGAGGAAACCCGGACTACCGCGGGCGTTCGTTCGACGAGGTCGAGGCGGATCTTCGCCACGGCTGGCGCGACGAACGCGAGGGCGACTGGGACCGGGTCCGCCCATACGCCCAGCACGCGTACGACCGCACCTCGAAGGTGCGCGAGTAGCGCTCGCGCGAGCAGCCATCACGGCATGAGGGGCGCCTCCCGCGGGAGGCGCCCCCCTGCATATCCGCCTACGTCGGAACGGCGTCTACGCGGTTCGGCGTCCGACGAAGAGCCGGTAGAGGAGGAGCAGCACGAAGGCGCCGATGATCGAGCCGATCCATCCCGCCGGGCCCCCGACGGCACCGAACAATGCACCCAGCCAGCCGCCGACGAAGGAGCCGGCGATCCCCAGCAGGATCGTGACGATGATCCCGCCCGGATCCTTGCCCGGCATGAGTAGCTTGGCGATGGCGCCCGCGACCAGACCGATGACCAACCACGCAATGATCCCACGTTCCATGTCGTCCTCTCCTGTGGTGGATGAAACGCCCCCGGAGCGGAAGATCCTACCGCGTGCCCGGTGCCGGTGCAAGGCGACCGACAGCGCTGCGGTGATTGGCTACTCGTCCGGCCTCACCGGACCGCGGTCTTTTTTGACGGTGGCGCGGCGGCGCTTGGCGCGCAACCGGCGTTCGCGTGAGCCGGCAGTCGGCCGCGTGGGCCGCCGCTTCTTGCGCTGCCGCAGCGCGTCGCGGACGAGCTCGGCGAAGCGCTCGACCACGGTTTCGCGGTTGCGATGCTGGCTGCGCGAGCCCTCCTCCGTGAGCCGCAGCACTCCCGCGTCGCTGATGCGGTTGCGGAGCCGCGCGAGGATGCGTGCGCGCTGTTTCTCCGAAAGGGTGGGGGAAGCGGCTACGTCCCACTCCAGCTCGACGCGGGTGGAGGAGGTGTTGACGTGCTGTCCCCCCGGACCGCCGGAGCGGCTCGCCCGCAGTCGCAACTCGCGCCGCGGGATCGTCAGCGAAGCGTCGATAGGGATGGTTCTGGCGGACAGGGGTCAGTCGGCTACGACGCTCTGCACCACCACTTCGAATCTGACAGTCGAGTTGGCGGGGATGATCACCTCGCCCGCCGCGTTGGTGCCTTCGTTGTCGCCGAACGCCAGCTCCGGGGGGATGATCAGCGTGCGTTGGCCGTTGACCCGCATCCCGATCACTCCCTCTTCCAGACCCCGGATCACCTGCCCTTGGCCGGGCCGGAAGATCACCGCCGTCGCGACGAAGGCGGAATCGGAGCCGAGCACGAAACCGCGAGTGACAGCGCCCACCCGGTCGCAGGAAGTCACCGGCTGGCCGTCACCCTCCACCACCGTCAGATAGCGCAGCCCCGACGCGGTGACCACGGTATCGCCGCGCGTCTCCACGGTCGTCAGGTCGAAGTCGTTGCACCCTCCTTCGGTAGCACTGTCGCCGCACGCCACCAACGCCCCCACGGCCGCGGCGGCCGCCCCCATCCGAAACCTCATCTCCACTCCTCGCATTCGAGTTGCTCGTCCGTCGTTCCGGAGCCAATATAACAC
>JBPCJG010000081.1:0-12911 GCA_051005515.1 Longimicrobiaceae bacterium | reverse complement strand
GAGACTTCAGCGCGCCGCGAGGATCGGAACGTCGTACGGTTCGATCTGCCGGTCCGCAGTGAGCAGCGGAACCCCTTCGAGCTGCGCCTGCGCGACGAGCAGGCGGTCGAACGGGTCCCGGTGATGGTGAGGGAGCTCCGCGACGCGCAGGGCGTGGCGATGCTCGACCGGAAGCGGACTCACCCCACTGCTCTCCATGCGGCTGAGCACGTACTCGCGCGGGGGCAGGGGGAGCGGCAGCTTGTCGAGCGCGTACTTGATGGCAATCTCCCAGGAGCTGGCGGCGGAAAACAACAGGTCGTTCGCACCGTCATCGATCAGCCCCCGGGCTTCCTCGCCGAATTTCTCCGGCTCCGTCTGCATCCAGAGCCAGCAGTGCGTGTCGAGAAGCAGCGTCAACCTTCGAACGCTTCGATGATCTCCGGCGGAAGCGGTTCGTCGAAATCTTCCGGCACGGTGAAAGCACCTCGATCGCGTCCGAGCTCGCGCCGGCCGGAGGGGCGCAGCGGCACGAGGCGGGCGATGGGGTCACCTGCCCGCGCGATCACGATCTCCTCCCCCGCGGCGACGCGCCGGAGCAGGCGTGACAGGTGCGTCTTCGCCTCGTGGATGTTGACGGTGGACATGGGTGTAAGGTATTCTTAGTCCGCAGGTTAGTCAAGTGCGCGAGGGTTTGCCCGGACGCAGGCGGCGCGGGCGCGCGGGCCAGTGACCGCGGTGCTGCGGCAGTGAGGGAGTTTCTTGCTAGCTCGGCCGCGTACGTGTAGAATAACTGAATCTACACGTACCGAAGGCAACCATGGCTCTCAAGAAGCTCACTCTCACCGTCGATGAGCATGTTATCGAAAAGGCTCGCAGCTACAGCGCGGCCCACCAGACCAGCATCTCCCAACTCGTCGGACACTTCCTCGCCAGACTCCCTACAGGTGAGAAGCAATATAGCGCCAGCGTCGAGCGGCTGATCGGTCTCCTCCCCCCGGATGTGCGCATCGCGGAGTACCACGAGCACCTGGAGGAGAAATACGGCAGTTGAGGCTTTTTTTCGATGTCAACGTCGTGCTCGACGTGCTCGCCCGACGTGAACCGTGGTTCGAGCACTCGGCCACCGTTCTCTCGCTCCTCGAAGCCATTGATGCCGAAGGCTATGTGGCGGCGCATACCGTCACTACCCTGAGCTACCTACTCTCGAAGCATCACGGCCGGGAAAGGACGGCTGCTGCACTGGTCGGTCTCCTCGGTCTGGTTCGAGCCGTGCCGGTGGATCACGACAGGCTGCTCGAGGCGCTCTCGCTCGGATGGAACGACTTCGAGGACGCTGTTCAGGCCGTCTGCGCGCTCGGCATCAGCGCCGATTACGTCATCACCCGCGATTCGAGGAGCTTTGCCCACCTGTCGATCCCGGTGGTCAGCCCCGGCGAACTGGTGGCGATTCTCTCCAGGTAGGCGATCCCTTTACGGCCGCCGCGCGACCCGCTCCGCCGCCCGCAGCACCTCGCCGATGCGCGGCTGCTTCGCGAAGCGCAGAACCGGACCGCGCGAGACCGTCTCCAGCTCCCCTACCCCGAGATCGCGGTAAACGATGAGGATCAGGTTGTCCAGCCCCGCGGCGGCGATTCGCTCCACCTTTTCTTCCAGGTAGCCGGGCGTCCAGAAGCCGATCAGCTCGACCAGCGCCTCGCGTCCATCCACATGGCGCAGCGTGAAGTCGGGGAGGAAGAGGTGCCCGTCCACCTCGAGCGGCGTGTCCTCGCGGGACAATGTCCACCCCTTCCTCTCCTCTCCCAGCTTGCGGGAGAAGTCGGCTGCCAGCTCCCGCTCCCAGCGCGAATCGTAGCGCTTCGCACCGCGGCGACGGCGGCGGGTGCGGGGTAGCGTCTTCTCATCCAGCCGGAACAAGAGCCGTTCATCGCCCTGCGCGATCTCTGCTTCGAGCCGCCATCCGGGGGCGCGGGTGAGCGCCGGCACTACACGCGCGAGGCGGACGCCGTAGCGCTGCGGATGGGTGACGAACGCGGCGGCGGGGCCGGTGAGCTCCACCCGATAGCCGCGCCCCGCCCGCTCGAGCCGGTACATCAGGCGCGCGAGCTTCACCGCGCGGAAGATCCCCCTCCACCCGCCGCGCGCGCTCACGGAGACGCGCGTGGCGTCGAGCAGGGCGCCGCGCGCGAGCTCCAGGTTGTAGCGGTCCAGCAGAGCGACGCCGTCGATGCGCGGCGCCCGCGTCAGCAGGCGGGAGCGCGGGGAGTCCGCGTAAAGCAGGCGCTGGGTCTCTTCCGCGGAGATGCCGAGAGCGGCGGCGGCCTCCAGGTACGGCAGCTCGCGGTCGCCGGGGAGGGGCGGCCAGCGGGCGCCGCGCGCCCGGAAGAGTGCAGCCCGCACCTCGGGCGCGCGCTCCGCGCCGGGCGGCGGGCGGAAGTCGCTCAGATCGAGCAGCGCCTTGCCGATCCCCGCCAGCCGCCGGTCGTCCCGCACCCGCCGCTCCTGGCGGCGGAGCGCCTCGACCACCACGCTACGCGGCCGCCCCTGCAGCCGCCGCACGAGCCGGCAGAGGCGGTCCAGCAGCGCCGCGACGCCGCCGTCAGGATCGTGCAGGAACGCCACCCGGATCTCGCCCCCTTCCCGGCGGGTGAACGGCTCCACCTGGGTGCGGGTGAGCACCGTTTCCGCTTCAGAAGCCGAGCCCGAGCTGCCCGTCCACAGGCCGCCGCACCTGGCTGCGGCGCTTCTGCGAGGCAAAGAACTCGTGAGTGTCGGAGGCGACGATCTCGAAGAGCGACGCCACCCGGTCACCCTGGCGCCGCAGCAGCCGGCCGAGCCGCTGCGTGTGCTGGCGGGTGCCGCCGCGGGTGCTGTCACCCAGCACGATGCCGAGCTTCGCCGTCGGCACGTCCCACCCTTCGTCCAGGACCTGCACGCTCGCAAGCGCCCTGATCTCGCCCGCGGCCACGGCGTCGAGGAGCACCTTGCGCTCCGACGCCGGGGTGTCCGCACTGATCATGGGGATCGCGAGCCGGCGCGAAACCCGCTCGGCGGCGTCGCTCCGCCCGCAGAAGAGCACCACGGTCTCCGCGGGGAAGAGCCGCAGCAGCCGTTCCGCCTCGTTCAGCTTCGCTTCGCAGAGGGCGACGATCCGCTCGCGCTCGAGAAAGGCGCGGAAGGCCCGCCGTGCCGCGGGCGAACGCCGGGTCTCCGCCATGAAGACGCGCCACGCATCGGCTGCGTCCGGGTAGCGCTCGCGGTAGCCACGGGTGGAGAACCACTCGTCGTAGAGCGCCGTGGACCGGTCGTAGCGGCTCCGCTCGTCGGGGGTGAGCGCTACGAAGCGGCGCTGAAGGACGTACGCGGCCAGCTCGGCATCGGTCATCTCGCCGATCGTGCGACGGTAGACAACGGGGCCCACCAACCGCCGCAGCTCGTCGTCCCGGCCGTCCGGGTAGGTGGCGGTGAGCCCCAGCCGCAGCGCCGCCGGAGCGATCCGCAGCGCGTCGTGGAAGCCGCCGGCGCTGCCGTCGGCGGCGTTCGCCAGGTGGTGCGCCTCATCCAGCACCAGCAGGTCGAAGCGTCCTCCCCACCTCTCCAGCAGCGTGAAGGCGGAGTGGTAGGTGGTCACGGTGATCTCGCGGACCTCCTTCTCGTCGGAGTAGAAGGCGCCCACCCGCTGGGCTCCGAAGGCGTCGGCGAGCTGCGCGAACCACTGTCCCACCAGCGCGCGGGTCGGCGCCACCACGCAGGCATTCTGCCCCGAGCCGTGGATGGCGAGCACGGCGACGAAGCTCTTCCCCGCGCCGGTAGGGAGGATCACGCTGCCGCGGCCGCCGCCCTGCTGCCAGCGCATCACCGCCTCCTGCTGGTACGGCCGCGGCGTGCGCGGATCGAAGAACGGCAGCTCGCCCTCTGCTTCGCCTTCGACCTCCGGACCGGCGGCGATCCCCCGATCCTGTCCCCACGCCCGCAGCTCCGGGAAGCGGTGTCCCGGCGCGATCAGCGCGTCGCTGCGGGGGTCGTAGCTCATCCACCCCGGGCCGGCGCCCTCCCGCACGTGGCGCAGCACGGCCAGGCCATGCCGGTAGAGGATCTCCGGATCGCGGGCGGCCTCTTCTCCCTGGTCGCGATCCACGGCTATTCGGAGCCGACCTGGGGCGTCGCTCGTGCTGTCGGCATGCCTTCTCCTGGAGAGCGAGGTACGTCCAGGGAATGTAGACGCTGCCGACGGTCCCCGCACCGCGCCACCGCTCACCCCCGCAGCAGCATCACCACGCCGATCCCGATCCCGACCGCGAGGATCAAGCGCCTCATCGTCGCCTCCTCGACCCGCCGCCCTAGCGCCGCCCCGACGTACCCGCCCGCCGTCGCGCCGACCGCCATCACCAGCATCGCGTGCCAGACGACTGCGGAGGAAACGATGAAGTAGCCGACGGCGACGCCTTTGATCGCCACCGAGTACAGATTCTTGAGCCCGTTCGCACGGTGTACGTCGGAGACGCTCAGCAAACCCAGGGTCGCGAGCAACAGAATGCCGATGCCGGCGCCGAAGTAGCCCCCGTAAAAGGCGATAAGCGTCACGACCAGCACGGCGGCGACCAGTCGAAATTTCCCGCTCCCCGCCGTGGCTCCGGACCCGACCCGGCCGCGGATCACCGGCTCGACGGCGATCAGGACGCTGGCGCCGATCACCAGCCAGGGAGCAAGCCGTTCGAACCAGTCGGGCGGCGTGCGGAGGAGGAGCCACGCCCCTGCCCCGCCGCCGAACAGCGACGGCAGAAGGAGCCAGTACCAGCGGCGAGCACTGGCGGCGATCTCGCGGCGGAATCCCCAGGCCGCCGAGGCGCTCCCCGGCCAGAGGGCTACCGCGTTGGTGGCGTTCGCCTGCACCGCGGGGATGCCGAGCCAGAGGAGGGTCGGAAAGGAGATCACCGTGCCGCCGCCGGCTACGGAGTTCACCGCTCCCGCGACGACGCCCGCGACCAGCGCCGCGATCACCCGCCACGGCTCATCCCAGCCGAACACGACGGGCTCGGAAGGGTGCGGAGATCACGTCGGACGGTGACAAGGCGGCTTCGCAGAGGGGACGAGGACGAACCGATCGCGCGGCGCCATGGCCCGGAGATGCCGCACCCTGCAACGTACGCGCTTCACTCCGCCGCGGCATCCCCGCTGTCCCGCTCGCTGGCCGCCTCCCGCTCCACCCCGTATATTGGCGCTCCGCTCCGCCCTTCCGGGGCTTCCGCGCCGTCCGCTCCAGGAGCAACGCATGGCCGAAGCCGTCTCCACCACCCTGCCCCGCCGCGGCTGGGGAGACACCTCGCGCAGCGACGCGTGGTGGGTCGTCCCGCTGGTCGTCTTCGTCGGCCTCGGCACCTTTGTCGTCTACTCCACTTGGGCCGCCCTGCAGGGGACCCACTACACCTTCGGACCCTACCTGTCGCCGTTCTATTCGCCGGTCACCTGGTTCGACCCGGCTCGCTGGCCGGCAGGGGCCGAGCACGCCTGGTTCGGCGCGAAGCCCGGCTGGTGGCCGGGGCTGCTCCCCTTCACCCCCGCGCTGCTGATCCTCTGGGCGCCGGGTGGCTTCCGCCTCACCTGCTACTACTACCGCGGCGCCTACTACAAGGCGTTCTGGGCCGACCCCCCGTCGTGCGCCGTCGGCGAGCCCCGCAAGACGTACCTCGGCGAGCGTTCCTTTCCGCTCATCCTGCAGAATGTCCACCGCTACTTCCTCTACCTGGCCCTGGGCTTTCTGGTGATCCTTTCGTACGACGTCTGGCGGGGAATGTGGTTCGCGGCGCCGGACGGAGGACGCGAGTGGGGGATCGGCGTCGGCACGCTGGTGCTCCTCGTCAACGTGATTCTGCTCGGCGGCTACACCTTCGGCTGCCACTCGCTCCGCCACCTGGTGGGCGGCCGCCTGACGCAGCTCTCGGCCAGGCCGGTGCAGCACGCGGCGTATCGCTGCGTCGGCTGCTTCAACCGGCGGCACATGGTGTGGGCGTGGATGAGCCTCTTCTGGGTGGGCTTTACGGACCTTTACATCCGGCTCTGCTCGATGGGGATCTGGACCGACTGGAGGATCTTCTGACCGAGGCGTTCGAGCGGCACCATTACGACGTGCTCCTGATCGGCGCCGGCGGCGCGGGGTTGCGCGCCGCCATCGAAGCGTCGGCGGCGGGTGCGTCCGTCGGCGTCGTCTGCAAATCGCTGCTCGGCAAGGCGCACACCGTGATGGCCGAGGGCGGCATGGCAGCAGCGCTGGGGAACGTGGACGAGCGCGACAATTGGCGCGTCCACTTCGCCGACACCATGCGCGGCGGCCACTACCTGAACAACTGGAGGATGGCGGAGCTGCACGCCCGCGAAGCGCCCAGCCGCGCGGTGGAGCTGGAGGCGTGGGGGGCCCTCTTCGACCGCACCGCCGACGGCAAGATCATGCAGCGCAACTTCGGCGGCCACGCCTACCCGCGGCTCGCCCACGTCGGCGACCGCACCGGACTGGAGATGATCCGCACGCTGCAGGACCACGGGATCCATACCGGGATCGACTTCCACATGGAGTGCACGGTGACGCGCTTGCTCACGGATGGAGAGCGCGTCGTCGGTGCCTTCAGCTACGAGCGGGAACGGGGGCGCTTCCGGGTCTTCGAGGCAGGAGCCGTGGTGCTCGCGACCGGGGGCATCGGCCGCGCCTATCAGATCACCTCCAACTCGTGGGAGTACACCGGCGACGGCCACGCGCTGGCGTACGACGCCGGCGCGGAATTGATGGACATGGAGTTCGTGCAGTTCCATCCCACCGGCATGGTGTGGCCGCCTTCCGTGCGGGGCATCCTGGTGACCGAAGGGGTGCGCGGCGAGGGCGGCGTGCTCCGCAACGCGCTCGGGGAGCGCTTCATGTTCGACAACATCCCGCCGCTCTACGTCGAGCAGACTGCGGCGGACGAGGAGGAGGGGTGGCGCTACGTGCGCGGTGACCGCGAGGCGCGGCGGCCGCCGGAGCTGCTCACCCGCGACCACGTGGCCCGGATGATCCTGCGCGAGGTACGTGAGGGACGCGGCAGCCCGCACGGCGGCGTCTTCCTCGACATCGCCTGGATCCGTGAGCGGCTCGCCGACGGCGCCGAGCACATCCGCCGCAAGCTCCCCAGCATGTACCACCAGTTCAAGCAGCTCGCCGACCTCGACATCACCGAGGAGCCGATGGAGGTGGGGCCCACCACCCATTACGTAATGGGTGGGATCCGGGTGGACGCGGAAAGCCAGATGTCATCGCTGCCGGGACTCTTCGCCGCGGGCGAGTGCGCCTCGGGGCTGCACGGGGCGAACCGGCTCGGGGGCAACTCCCTTTCGGACCTGCTGGTGTTCGGCCAGCGGGCAGGCGAGCACGCCGCCGGCTTTGCCGCCGAACGCGGGCCCGCCGCGATCGACGAAGGCCAGCTTCGCGACGCCGCCCGCGCCGCTCTGGAGCCGTTCGATCGGGAGGAGGGCGACGCGGCCGGGCCGTACCGGATCCAGTACGACCTGCAGGAGATGATGCAGGACAAGGTGGGGATCATCCGCACGGGCGAGGAGCTGGAAGAAGCGCTCGCGCGGCTCGAAGAATTCGGGGAGCGGGCCCGCACCGTAGCCGTGACCGGCAACCGCGAATACAACCCCGGGTGGCACACCGCGCTCGATCTCCCCAACCTGCTGAGCGTCTCCGAAATGGTGGCGCGCTCAGCGCTGGCGAGGACCGAAAGCCGCGGTGCCCACACGCGCGACGACTTTCCGACCAAGGATGCGGCCTGGGGCGACTTGAACCTGGTGCTGCGCAAGGGCAGCGACGGCGGCATGGTGGTGGAGCGCCAGCCGATTCCGCCGCTTCCCGAAGAATTGCGGGCGATCATCGAGGAGATGAAGTAATGCCGAGCACTACCTTCCGGATCTGGCGCGGAGACGCGAGCGGAGGCGACTTCCGCAGCTACGAAACCGAGTACACGCAGGGCATGGTGGTGCTCGACGTGATCCACAAGATCCAGGCGGAGCAGGCGAACGACCTGGCGGTGCGCTGGAACTGCAAGGCGGGTAAGTGCGGGTCGTGCTCCGCGGAAGTGAACGGCAAGCCGCGGCTGATGTGCATGACTCGCATGAACGCGGTGGATACGAGCCGGGCGGTGACGATCGAACCGATGAAGGCCTTCCCGCTCCTCAAGGACCTGGTCACCGACGTGTCGTGGAACTACGCGGTGAAGCAGAGCATCAAGCCCTTCCGGCCTCGTCCCCCCGACGCGCCCGACGGCACCTGGCGGATGCAGCAGGTGGACGTCGCCCGCAGCCAGGAGTTCCGCAAATGCATCGAGTGCTTTCTCTGCCAGGACGTCTGCCACGTTCTGCGCGAGCACCACCTGCACGACCGCTTCATCGGCCCGCGCTTCCTCATCCACGTGGCCCAGCTGGAAATGAACCCGCTCGATGTCGAGGAGCGCTACGAGGAGCTGCGGGAGCGCCAGGGGATCGGCTTCTGCAACATCACCAAGTGTTGCACCAAGGTGTGTCCGGAGGGGATCACCATCACCGACAACGCGATCATCCCACTCAAGGAGCGGGTGGTGGACCGTGCCTACGATCCCGTTTCGAAAATGCTTCGAGTGATCAAGGGCAAGAGCTAGGGATACGAAATCTTGGAACCGTCGCATCGAGCTCATTCGAATCGCCCGCGCAGCCATCGTTCCCCCCGGAAGGATCCATGTTCGAACTGAAGCCGCTGTCGCGCGAAGGCATCCCCGCCGCCCTCGAAAAGGCGGTCCGTTACCGGCTGCTGAACGAGCCATTCGGGGCGGAAAGCATCTGCCGTGACATCCGCAGGGTGGACCCCGACAACCGCGACGCGCTGGTGACGCTGATCCTGGCGCTCACCGACCAGTTCGGCAGCGACGGCGGCGCGAGCGTCAGCGACGCGCAGAAGCTGCTGCCGGAGCTTCAGGACGAGTACGACCGCGAATACTACGCGGGGATCGTCTGTGAGCGGCGCGGCCAGACGTACGTCCACCGCCTGCTGCCGGGCACCGGTCCCATCGCCTACGACTGGTTGCGGCGCGCGATGCAGCACTACGAGCGCGCGGGGGCGCTCCGCCCGGAAGGCAACGACGACGCCATCCTGCGCTGGAACAGCTGCGCCCGGGTGATCATGCGCCACCGGGAGATCGAGGCGGCGGAAGCCCGCCCCGGGCAGACGATGCTGGAGTAGCCGCAGAGCAGGCGCGGTGTTTGGGGGGTCCGGGCTCGCGGATCTCCTGCCACTTCCGACCCCTCGAGCAGGATCAGGCCGGGGACTCCCCCTCCCCGGCGCCTTCCAGCACCACGCCTACCCGCCCCGCCTCCGCGTCGTACAGCCGCTCCAGCTCCGCGTTCACGCCGCGGCACCCGGCGACGACCCGCCGCGTCCACTCCAGGTAGTCGAGTCGGCGCTGCAGCGCCCATCCCGACGGCGGCTCGTGGGCGATGCCGCGGAGGTTTGAGATCTTGTCAGCGATCTTGATCTGCTTGGCGCCGGGGGAGAGATCCGGCGCGTGCATGATCTGGAGGCGCTTGCGCTCGGCTTTGGGGAGGCGCTCGTCGTCCGTCATCTCCCGCACCAGGGCGAGAACCTCGCTGCCGAAGCGCTCCTCCAGCTCCTCCGCCGTCGTGTCGGTATCCTCGAGAGTGTCGTGGAGGACCGCCGCCTGCAAAAGCGCCGGATCCTCGATCCCCCCGACGCGGGCGAGGATCTCCGCCACCTCGATGAGGTGATTGACGTAGGGCGCGCCCTCCGCCCCCTTGCGACGCTGGTCGCGGTGCCCGCGCGCGGCAAAGAGCAAGGCCGGTCAGGAGCGGTGCGGCGGAGCTCAAGCCGCGGCCTTCAACGCTTCAGTGCGACCAGCAGGCCGTCCCGGATCGGCACCAACGACGTGATCCAGGCAGGATCCTCCGTGAGGAGGCGCGTCACCTCGCGAACGCCGGCCGTCGCGGCGCTGTCATCTTCCAGATCGAAGATGCGGCCATGCCAGAGCGCGTTGTCGAGGATCAGCACCCCGCCGGGCCGGAGCTTCTCGGCGATTACGGGGAGCGCTGCGGGATAATCTCGCTTGTCGATGTCGTTGAAGACGAGGTCGAAGGGCCCCTCGGTTTCGCGCAGGGTCGCTACCGCTTCGGCTACGTGGTAGCGGACGAGACCGCCGTAGCCGATCGCGTCGAGCTCCCGGCGGGCACGCTGGGACAATTCCTCTTCCCACACCGTGTGGTGGACCACTCCGCCGCCATTCTCGCACACCGCCCGCGCGAACCAAGCCGTCGAATAACCGAACCCAGAACCCAGCTCGAAGATCCGGCGCGCGCCCGCGAGCCGGGCGAGCTGGTAGCAGAGATACCCGCTAGCCGGACCGACGATGGGGAAGTCGTGCTCGGCCGCCCAAGCCTCCATCTCCTGGAGCCGCGCCTCGCGCGGAGGAACCAGCGAGTCGAGGTATTCGCCGAGCCGCGGCGAGATCCCGGCTTCCGGCTCGCTCACGCGCGTCTGCTGAAGACCCGCTCCAGCTCGGCGACGGCGGCGTCCTCCACTTCCGTCATCGCCACCTCCCGCCCCAGCTTCGCGGCGATGGAGCCGACCGCGTGGTCGCGGATCCCGCAGGGGACGATCGTGTCAAAGAACGACAGGTCGGTGTTCACGTTCAGCGCGAAGCCGTGCGACGTGATCCACCCGGAGGAGACCCGCACGCCGATCGCCGCCAGCTTGCGGTCGTCCACCCAAACGCCGGTGAGCCCCGGTTTTCGCGTACCGACGAGGCCAAAGCTGCCGAAGACGCCGATCAGCGCCTCCTCCAGGTCGCGCAGGTAGCGGTGCAGGTCGCAGCGGTCCGGCTTCAGATCGAGGATGGGGTAGCCGACGAGCTGGCCGGGGCCGTGGTAGGTGACGTCGCCGCCCCGACCCGTCTCCCGCAGCTCGATGCCGCGCGCGGCGCGTTCGGCAGGGGAAATCAGCACGTTCTCGGCGTGCGTGCCGCTCCCCAGCGTGATGACGTGCGGGTGCTGGAGGAGGAGCAGCGTGTCCGGGATCTCACCGGCCCGACGTTCCCGCACCAGCCGCTCCTGAAGATCCACAGCGTCGGCGTAGGGCACTACGCCCAGCCGGCGCACGTCCAGCACCCGTTCTGCCGACGCCGTCGCCACGGAACGGCTACGCGCCGGACTCGGGGAAATCTTCCATGATCTCCTTGACGCGCGCGAGGAACTTGTCGCCGTCGGCGCCGTTGACCAGGCGGTGGTCGTAGCCGAGAGAAAGGAACCCCCGCTTGCGGGCGACGATCGCGTCGTTGCCGAAGTCGTCGCCGATCACCACGGGGCGCTTCTCGATCCCCCCGACGCCGAGGATCGCCACCTGCGGCTGGTTGATGATGGGAAAGCCGATCACGGTCCCGAAGACCCCCGGGTTGGTGATGGTGAAGGTGCCGCCCTGCACCTCTTCGGGGGACAATTTCTTTGCGCGGGCGCGCTCCGCGAGATCGGCGATTCGCCGCGCCAATCCGACCAGCGACAGCTCGTCGGCGTTCTTGACCACCGGGACGATGAGTCCCCAGGGGAGCGCCACCGCGATGCCGATGTTGACGTCGCCGCGGTAGACCACCTGGTCGCCGGAGATCGACGCGTTCACCTTGGGCTGCTCGCGCAGGGCCATGGCGCAGGCGCGGGTGATGAAGGCGGTGTACGACACCTTGGCTCCGGCGTCCGACCAGGTCTTGCGGTTCGCCGCGCGCACCCGGTCGATCTGCGAGTAGTCCACCTCGAAGTACGAGTGGACGTGCGGCGAGATACGCTGCGAGAGCACCATGTGCTCCGCGATCAGCGAGGTCATCCGCGGCATCGCCTCTACCCGGTCGCGCGGCCCGACCTCTACGGTAGGGTGCTCGACGTGCGAGTAGAACTCCTCCCAGCCGAAGCCGCCGGTCCCGGGCGCGCCCGCGGGGGCGCGCACCGCCGGCCCCTCCTCCACGAAGCGGAGCACGTCCTCCTTGGTGACGCGCCCGTCGCGGCCGGTGCCCGAAACCGCCGCCACCTCCACGCCGTGCTCCGCCGCGATGCGGCGGACCAGCGGCGTGGAGCGCGTCCGCAGCCGCTCCTCGCGCGTCTGCGGGCCGCCGTTGCCGGTCGGCGGAGCCGACCGGAGCGGCGGCACCGCGGACGACGACGCTGCCGCAGACGCGGATCCGGCCGACGACGACCCGGCACCGGAGCCGGTCGGAGCCCCGGCTCCGGCCGGCTCCGGCTGACCCACCGCCGCTTCGGGCATCTCGGTTTCACGCTCGCCTTCCGGCGCGGACGCGGGAGCCGCGGGCGCTTCCGCGACCGCGCCCGCCTCGGTCTCGATGAAGGCGACGACGGTGCCGACCTCCACCGTCTCCCCCTCCTGCACGACGATCTCGGCGAGCGTGCCAGCCGCGGGCGAGGGGATTTCGGCATCCACCTTGTCGGTCGAGATCTCCATGATGGGCTCGTCGCGCTCCACGGTGTCGCCCACCTTCTTGAGCCAGACGGAAACCGTGCCTTCCGCTATCGATTCGCCCATCTGGGGCATGGGAACTTCAATCTTTGCCATGGAAGCTTCCGGGTGCGTGCGACAGTGGAATCGCGGGGATCAGTATTCGGCCAGCCAGCGGGCCGCGGCGACGATGTCGTCCGTCTGCGGCAGGAAGTAGTCTTCCAGCGGCGGCGAGTACGGGATCGGCGCATCGAGCGCCGTCACCCGGTGGATGGGAGCGTCGAGCCACTCAAAGGCCTGCTCGTTCACCCGCATCGCGATCTCCCCCGCGATGCCGCCGGTGCGGGTGTCTTCATGCACGACCAGCAGGCGGTTGGTTTTTTTCACGGAGCGGACGATCGCCTCCTCGTCCAGCGGGAGGAGGGTCCGT
>JBPCJG010000080.1:0-5748 GCA_051005515.1 Longimicrobiaceae bacterium | reverse complement strand
CGCCGCGACGTCCGGCCAGCGAGCAATCCGACCACATTGGCCGTACGCACCTCCCGCACCTCGCTGCGGACGCTCGCGCGCACCGTGCTGCCGGTCGGCACGGGTCGGAAAGCGCGGCGCTCTGAAGTGCGTTCCAGCTCCGCCGGATCATGGCCCGCGGCGCGCAGCAACGCCCCCGCCACCTCCGATCGCACCCACCCCTTGATCGGCAATGCGGGGGCATCGTCGCCCGCCAGGGTGAACTGCTCGCCGGTGTTTGAGGTGCGCACCACGTTCCATCCGTAGCCGGCGCTCTCATCGGTATGGATCAGGATGGCTCCGGCCGCTCCGCGCCGTGCCGCCTCTTCGAACTTGTAGGTCCAACGCCCGTAGTAGGTGAGCGCCCTGCCGTCGAAGAAATCGGGCGTGTCTGGATTGCCGGGGTCGTTGACGCGCATCAGCAGCACCTTGCCGGCGACCTCGCTCTCAGCGTAGTCGTCCCACTCCCACTCCGGCGCCGAAATACCGTAGCCGACGTAGACCAGCTCCGCCTCCACCTCTACCCGCGCCTCCGGCACGCCCGCCGCGAGCACGTAGTCGGAGCGGTACTCCGGCGAGATCGCTTCCCCGCCGCTGGTGGCGAACGCGAGCTGCGGAGCCGGGTCGAGGCCGATCATCGGCACCTCCTGCAGATACGAGCCGGCGACGGGCTCCAGCCCGATCCGCTGAAACTGTGCCCGCACGTACTCGACGGCGAGATCGCCGCCCCGGGTTCCCGGTGCACGTCCCTCCAGCAGCGGATGGGAAAGGAAGCGCAGGTGGGCCTCGATGGTCTGTGGGCGGATGCGCTCGAGTGCTGGTTGCATGTGGGTGATGGAGGAAAAAGGGTTCAGCTCCGGCCGGGTGCGTAGACGCCGTCCGGCGATCTGCGGATGCTGCCGCTGCGTTCCAGGTACTCCAATAGGGCGGAGAGCGATGCCTCGGCGGCGGGCCGCAGCTCGTCGGGCACCTCGTCGCCGTAGACGGCGGCGAAGCACTCTTCGCGGCCTGCGCCCTCGCCTCGACGCACGGCGCTGAGGGTAGCGTCGAGACGCTGCTCCCGGTGGCGGCGATAGCGGTCCAGCGCGGCGTCCGGGTCAGCGATGGCAGCACCGTGCGCGGGGAGGAGCACGTCCGGCCGCAGTGCCCGGACCCGTTCGAGGGATGCCAGATAGCCCCCGAGGTCGCCCTCGGGTGCCGCCACCAACGTGGTGTCACCCTCCCCCATCAGCAGATCCCCGACGAAGACGATGCGCCCGGCTGGCGAGTCCCATACGAAGCTCAGATGGTCCGGGGTGTGGCCCGGCGTGGCCACGGCCACGACCGCTCCGGCGTCGCTTGCCAGGACCTCGCCATCCGTCAGCGGCTCACCCGCCGCGGCGATGGCGGCACGCACGGGCGCCCCCGTCGCCGTGGCGAGGGCCGGAGCGAGCGCGGCATGATCCGGGTGCCGATGAGTGAGCGCGATGGCGGCGGGCCGGACGCTCCCGAGCGCGTCGAGCAGCGCCCGCAGGTGCCCCCGGTCATCCGGGCCGGGATCGATCACTACCGGGCGGTCGCTGCCGATCAGGTAGGTGCGGGTGCCGTCCAATGTCATCACCGAGGGGTTGGCCGCCCGCACGACCCGGAGCCCCGCGACCGCAGGGGTCAACTCCACCCCAGCAGCAGATCGGGCCGCAGCAGCGAGCGGACGGGGAGCAGGTCGCCGGTGACGGCGACCAGCGCGTCGGCGAGCAGCGGCCGGCGGGCGAGGCGCTCCGCGGCGGCGGAGAGCAGTCGGGGACGTGCGACGAAGTGCTCGATGATCCGCTGCAGGCGAAGGGAAGCGCGCAGGGGTCGGCGCCCCCGCTGGTACGGCAGCAGGTCACGGGCGCGTACGCTTCCGGCCGCGAGCGCCGTGGCGGCCACCGCGGATGCCTGTTCCGCGTCGGCGAGGGCGCGACAGATCCCCTGTCCCGTGAACGGGTCGTAGTAGCCGGCGGCGTCGCCGACCAGCAGGGCGCCGTCCGCGACCACCGCGCGGACCGGCCAGTCGAAGGGCCCGGTCGCGAGCACCGAGCCGACGCGCTGCGCTCCGCGCGGGCCGTGGCGGGCGAGGACGCGGTCGAAGCACCCCGGCGCATCCCCCGCGGCGGCGCGGCGCATCTCCCCGGACAGCACCACGGTGGCGTTGCAGACGCCGTCACCGATCTCCGCGAGCCCCAGGCAGCCGCCCTGGAAGGCATGCAGCTCTCCGCGGTCGGTCAGCGATCCGACGCCGAGGACGCGGCCGACCAGCGCGAGCTTGTGCAGACGTGGCCTGCGGCGCAGCAGATCGAGGCGGCGTGAAACGATCGAGCGGAGCCCGTCGGCGCCTACCACGAGCCGCGCCCTCACCTCTTCTTTACCGCTCGCCGCGCGGACGCGCACTCCGCCTGGGGCGCCGTCCTCCGTGCGCAGCAGGTCGCTTACCCGAATCCCCGTGCGCACCTCGGCGCCGCGCTCCGCGGCGAGCGCCAGCAGGACGGCGTCGAGGCGCTCGCGCGCGATCGCCCATCCGGCCTGTCCGGGTGGGAAGGCGCCGTCGAAGGCGCCGCCCCCTGCGGCGGCGATCCGCCACCCCCGGAGCGGGGCGCCGCCGGCGCTGCGCACCCACTCGAGCACTCCGAGTCGATCGAGCGCGGCCACCGCCGCCGGATTGAGACACTCGCCGCACGGCTTGCGGCGAGGAAACGCGGCGCGGTCCAGGAGCACCACGGAGAAACCGCGGCCCGCCAGGGCGGCCGCCGTCGCGGAGCCCGCCGGCCCCGCTCCCACCACCACGACGTCATAGCGAGGCGAGACCACTCAGCCGGGCACTCGGGTGCGGTCGACCACCAGCGCCAGCCGGAAGGGGAAGTGGGTGTGCACCCGCGCGGCGAAGATCCCGGCCGCGTGGGCGATCATCGCCACCTCCTCGGGAGTGTACGCGCGTCGCACGGAAAGGGGGCCGTCGTGCCGCGTCACCGGGCTGCCGCGCCAGACGGTGGCGGCCAGGAAGCGGGCACCGAGCAGCCCGAAAAAGGAGCGCCGCAGGTCGTTCACCACCCAGCCGAGGGTGGCGACGCGGTCCAGCTCCCGGAGCACGCGTACGGCCGCGGCGGGATCGAAGTGGTGCAGCGCCGTGGAGCAGAGGGCGAAGTCGAAGCTCCCGTCAGGATACGGGAGGCGGAGCGCGTCGGCCCGTTCGACCCGCACTCCCGGATCGTGCGCGGCCTGCGCGCGGGCGAGCTCCAGGGTGACGTCGTGCAGGTCGGTGGCCACGACCTCGACGCGTTCGGCCTCCACACGCCCCCATTCGCTGAGCGCGAGCGGAATGTCCGCCCCCCCGGTGGCGACGTCCAGCACGCGCACCGCCCGGCCCGGAACGCGCTGCAGCATCGGCAGGAGGTGACGGAAGACTACCCGCCTGCCTCCCAGCCAGCGGTTCACGTTGCGCAGATCGCTGAGGCTGTCGGCGAGCAGGTCGCGCTCCACCCCCGGCTCGTCCATGCGCTCGGTGCCTTCCGCCCGGCGCAGCGCCGGAAGCGTCATGGTGAGGCAGCAGAAGGGGAGTTCATGCGCAGTTCAGTACGCAAACGCTCTGCCGCGGCGTCGATGCGGGAGCGCAGAGCCTTCTCGTGAACGGTCAGGAGCTGCCCATCGCGGTAGCAGATGCGGCCGGCGACGGCGGTCAGCACGACATCGCTTCCCCGTGCGGAGTGGAACAAAGCAGCCAGGGGATCGTGGACGGGGCGGACGTGCGGACCGGCGAACGAAACCGCGCACAGGTCGGCGTCCTTGCCGACTTCGAGAGTGCCGATGCGGTGGTCGAGCCCCAGCGCGCGGGCACCCGCGAGGGTGCAGAGCTCGAGCAGCTCGGGCGGAGGAAGCGGTTCCGCGCTGCGCTGCGCCGCCCGCTGCAGCAGCGCGGCGTAACGCGCTTCTTCCAGCAGGTCCATGCGGTTGTTGCTGGCCACGGAGTCGGTGCCGAGACCCACCACCACGCCCGCTTCGCGGAGTGCCGGGTAGGGAATGACGCCGTGGCCGAGCTTGGCGTTCGCGGTCGGGCAGTGAGCCACCGCGCACCCCGCCGCGGCGATGATCCGGATGTCTTCGGCGTCGGCCTGCGTGCAGTGGATCAGCAGAGGACGCGCGCGCAGCACGCCGAGCCGCTCCAGCAGCTCGATGGGGGAGCGTGCGCGCGCGGGCGTCGCGATGCGCCGGGCCCGCAGCCGTTCGCCGAAGACCCCGCCGCCCTGGCCGACCAGCATCTCCTCGTCGGCGGATTCGGCGACGTGTACAGCCAGCGGCAACTCTTCGGCTCGCGCGTACTCCGCCGCCGCGGCGAAGAGCGCGTCCGACACCGAATACGGTGCATGGGGGGAGATCCCGACCCGCACCCGTTCCGTCTCCGCCGCCCGCAGCCGCGCGATGGCCGACCGCAAGTCGGCCATCGCGGTGTCCGCCTGGTTCGGATCCGGACCGAATACCTCCCGGTAGACCACCCCCCGCATCCCCGCCTCGCGGAGCGCCGTCAGCGCCGCTCCCGACGCCTCCGTGGCGGCCATGGTCGTGATCCCGGCGCGCAGCGCTTCGACGACGCCCCAGCGCGCCGCGTCCGCGTCGTCGGGGCGGCCGCCGCCGCGGCCGCGCACTTCGACCAAACGGGCTATCCAGTCGGGAAACGCCAGGTCGTCCAGCGCACCGCGGAGGAGCGTCAGCTCGGGGTGTGCGTGAAGGTTGACGAGGCCGGGAAGAAGGGCGGCTTCTCCCAGTTCGACGGTTTCGGCTCCCGGCGGGACCGCCTGCGACCCCGACACCCCGACGCCGGCGATGACCCCGTCGTCTCCGACCAGCACCTCGCCCCCCCTGATCGGCGAAGTGGCGACCGGCAGAACCCAATCGGCACGGTAGAGCGTCAGCCGCAGCTTCACGGGGTCTTCGAGGTCAGCGAGGACCCTCGCCCGCCGGGAAGGAAAAGATCGAGGCGGACAGTGCTCCCCGGGAACTACGCCGGATCTGCGGATCGTCCCGAACCCGCTGCTTTCCGATGGCCTGTCCGACCCCCAGGGTGACCCGGAAGACGCCCGCGTCGTGGTCGTGGAGGAGCGGGAAACCGACGTCGAGGCGGTAGGTTCGCCGGGATCCGGCCGGAAAGGCGCCGCGCAGGCCGAAGCCGGCGCTCACCTGGATGCGCGAATCCTCCCCGTAGGGCACCTCGCCCGCCCAGGCGCGGCCGGCGTCGACGAAGACCACGGAACCGAGGTCGAAGAGCTCGGGCCGCGGGAAGCCGAGATAGCTGCGCGCCTCCACTGACCCGGTGACGCGGATCGACGCCGGCAGGTAGTCACGCGGAAAACCGCGCAGCCCCGTGCTTTCTCCCAGAGTGAGCTGAAAGGGGAGCGTCGTGTTCCAGCCGCCGGTCCCCGCCACGGCAGCGACGACGGTATGCCGGTCGGAGGCGCGCCAATAGGTCCAGGCATCCGCCTGGGCGAACACGTTGGTCCAGCCGGGCTGGAAGACCGCGGAGCGGAGATCGCGGCGACCTTCGACGCGGAAGCGGCCCCCCGAAATCACGCCGTCGGCGAACTCCGTGGCGGCGTTCAGGCCGAGCTCGAGCGCGACGTCGCTGTCGGTCGACAGCGCGGGGATGCTCCGGCCCACGCCGAGCTGCGTTTCCACGCCCAGCCGGACGTCCTCCGTCCCCCGCACGGCATCCAGCGCTTCGCG
>JBPCJG010000079.1:0-5770 GCA_051005515.1 Longimicrobiaceae bacterium | reverse complement strand
GGTACGCCGCGAGGATGCGTTCGATCGCCGCCCTTTTGTGGCTCCCGTGGCCGGTGGGGAGCAGCTCCCGCTCGCTGATCCCCCAGTCGCGCAGGAAGAGCGGTCCGGGTGGGATCGATTGGAGCTCGAGAAAGTCCACCAGCACGTCGTACAGGTTCCACGGGCTGCTGGACACATAGAAGATCGGATTCCGCACTCCGGGCACCCCGGCGTGCAGGGCGGCGTAGAACTCCGCGACGCCCGGGAAGGGGAGACGGGTGTGGACGTTGCCGAGCAGGACCTGCCGGAGGATGCGGTCGATCCTGCGGGCATCGGTGCGCAGGACCGTATCGTCCAGGTCGCTGATGACGCCGAAGCGAGCCACGGGGGACGGCACCAGCGCCCGCGCAGTGGCCCGCACCGGATCCGCCAGCCGCGGCTGCAGCAGCTCCACATCGACCTCATCCCACCCCTCCTCGCTGGAATACAGCGCACGAGGGAAGGCGATCTCCCAGAAGCCCTCCTCGTCCGCGGTGGCGACCCCCGACTGGCCGTTTCGGAAGGCGCGCACGCGCGCCGCGGGCACTTCGTCGGTTTCGAAGCGCCGCCAGGCGTTCTTGAGATTCGTCCAGCGCGAATCGGTGGGGAGGGCGGGCGGGAGCGGCTTGCCGCGCAGTACGCGTCCGCGCAGGATCAGCGACTCCGCCGTCCCCCAGCCGAGATAGGTTTCGATCCGCATCTGCTGCCCCGGCCGCCACGCGCTCTGCCGCCGCGGCGTGTCCCAACGCCGCTCGAGACTGTGTGCCACTCGCGTCAGCTTTCCCCGCCAATCCGCCATGCCTCTTTCTCTCCGTATCGCCGCGCCTCAGCGTCGTCTACATTGCCGGCCGTTCCTGCCGCTTCTCCTGCCGCTCCCCCCGTATGAGCGAAGACCGTGCCCCCGCAAGCGATTCCGGCCTGCTCGCCCGCCTTGGCCTGGGCCGCCCGGAGCTGCGCGCCTGGGCGATGTACGACTGGGCGAACTCAGCGATGGTCACCACCATCATGACCGCGGTCTTCCCCATCTACTACGTGCAGGTGGCGGGCGCCGGATTGCCCGGAACCGCGGCGACCGGCCGCTTCGCCGCCGTCACCACCGTCGGGCTGGCGTTCATCGCCGTGCTGGCTCCGCTCCTGGGCGCGCTCGCCGACACCATGGCCATCAAGAAGCGGCTGCTCGGCACCTTCATGGGTGTGGGCATCGCTGCCGTCGCGTGCATGTTCTTCATTTCCCGGGGAGAGCTGCTGCTCGCGTCGGTGCTCTTCATTTTCGCCAACATTGGGGTGAACGGGAGCTTCGTCTTCTACGAGTCGCTGCTCCCGCACGTCGCTCGAGAGGACGAGCTCGACCGGGTCTCGACCGCCGCGTACGCGCTCGGCTACGTAGGCGGCGGCCTGCTGCTGGCGCTGAACCTCGCCTGGATCCTGCGGCCCGGATGGTTTGGTCTTCCCGCCGGCGAGGGTCTGACCCCGGCGCAGGCTACGCTGCCGTCGCGGCTGGCGTTCGTTTCCGTGGCCGTCTGGTGGGGATGCTTCTCCATCCCCCTCTTCCGTCGCGTTCCCGAGCCCCCGGTGGACCCGGGCAGCGCGCCGCGCCCCGGCGAGAACCCGCTCCGCCTCGCGGTCGCCCGGCTGCGCGAAACCTTTCGGGACCTGCGCGGCTACCGCTCGGCGCTGCTGATGCTGGTGGCGTTCCTGATCTACAACGACGGCATCGGCACCATCATCCGCATGGCCACGGCGTACGGGACCGAACTGGGCATCGGGCAGAGCGCGCTGATCGGCGCGATCCTGCTGGTGCAGTTCGTCGGTATCCCCTTCGCCTTCCTGTTCGGAATGCTGGCGGGGAAGATCGGCGCGAAGCGGGCCATCTTCCTGGGGCTGGCCGCGTACACCGGCATCAGCATCGTCGGCTACTTCATGCGGACGGCCACTCACTTCTACCTGCTCGCGATCCTGGTGGGGATGGTGCAGGGGGGGACGCAGGCGCTTTCGCGCTCGCTCTTCGCGAGCATGATCCCGCGCTACCGGTCGGGCGAGTTCTTCGGCTTCTGGGGAGTCTTCGAGAAGTTCGCGGGCATCCTGGGGCCCGCGATCTTTGCGGCTACGATCGCGGCGACCGGCTCGAGCCGCAACGCGATCCTTTCGGTGATCGGCTTCTTCGCCGTGGGGGGGATCCTGCTCGCGCGGGTGGACGTGGAAGAAGGGCAGCGGGTCGCGCGCGCGGCCGAAGCGAGAGTGCGCGCCGTGGCCTGAAGGCTACTCAGTGGAGGCGCTCCGCCGCAGCGCTTCCAGGCGATCTGCCAGCCCCCGCTGCCGCGCGCGCAGATAGGGGAGCAGCTCCGCCCGCCGGCGCAGCTGGAGAAAGCGGCGCGCCTCGCCACGGGCGCGGCTCCAGCGGTCGTGCACGGCGAGCGTCGCCAGCGCCAGCAGGGGAACGCCCAGCAGCACGACGACTGCAGCCGCGAGGCCGAACGCCCAGCCGGCAACGGCGGCCAGCAGCAGCGTCCAGGCTGCATAAAAGAGGACGCCGTAGAGCGCCTTGGTGGTCGCCACCACGTCCGGGGGCGCGTGCGTGCGGCGCGCGAGCATGCCGGTCAGCAGATACGGCGGCCAGAAGAGCACGGTCCCCGCGGCGGCCACCGGTCCGCCGAGCAGGAAGGACACCAGGTGGCGGAGCGACCAACGCACCGCGGTCCCCGTGCGTGGAACGGTGTAGAGGTCGCCGGCGTCGAGCCCCAGCGCCCGCAGCGTCCGCTCGTGGTGCGTGACGTCGCGGGCGAGCCGCCTGGCTTCCGAGTCGCCGTCGCGGCGCACCCGCGCCAGAGTATCGGCGACCTCGCGCAGGTTGCGCACGCGCTCGCCGGGCGTTCGGGCCACGCCGTGCTCCGCGACGTAGATCTCCTCCGCGGCGCTCACCAGCGGCTCGTCGGCCCACGCTTCCAAGTTCACGGTGACCTCGCGCAGCCCCGCTTCGACGCGCCGGGTCAATTCGCGCACCGCCTCCGCGTCGTCCGCCGCGCCGGCCAGATCTTCCCAGGCGATCGGCGGCCCCACCACCGCCAGGGCGGCGGAGCGGAAGCGCTGCTTGTCGCGAAACACCAGCCCCACCGGAAGGACGGGGAAGGGGCCGAGCGTCGCCGCTGCGCCCAGGGCGATGCGGGCGCCCCCCGTGCGCAATGCCGCGAGGGCGGGATCGCTGTGGCTCCTGCCCTCCGGAAAGATCCCCACCGCGTCGCCCCGGCGCAGGGCGTCGTGCGCCGCGGCGAACGCGTCGAAGTTGTCCCTGCTTCCGTCGGGCGCGTCCTCCCGGCGCTGGGCCGGGATCGCACCCGCCCCGCGGATCAGTCAGCCGAGCTGCCGGTCTGCGACGAGGGGCGCCTGGGCCAGAAAGCGGACGGGGCGTCGGGCTACCGCCGCCACCAGGGCGGGGTCGAACAGCGAGTTGGGATGGTTCGCCACCAGCAGCACCGGGCCTTCCGGCGGCACCGCTCCCCCGGCGACCTCGAGCCGGTAAAAGGTCCGCGCGGCGGCCAGAGAAACCCGGCTGAAGAGGGGGAGAAGCCACATGTGTGGGAAGCCGGCCGGTGGACAGCGAGGGAAGGCAGGGTGATATTGCGCCCCGACAGATGCAAAGGAGGAGCCGCCTTGCTGCCGGTGGCACCCCGGCCGCTGCGCTGCCCGCCCGGCCCCGACGCCCAGACTCGCCAACCGCATGAGTGACCGCACCCCGCCACCCCTCCCCGAGCCGGGGCGTACTCCCCCGGAGCGTCTCGCGAACCGGCTCGTCATGAACGTCCCGGGGCGCGGCGGCAAAAAAGTTCGCGAGCTGATCGAGCGGGTCAACGCCGACGACGACCTCTACGCTCTCTGGATCGCGGCGAACGTGAACGCGGTGGAGCGGCTCGGGATGACGGACCACGGTCCTACCCACGTCAAGATCGTGATGAACATCGCCGACAAGCTGCTCCGCCTGCTGCTGGACCGCGGGGTCGAGCCGGCGGTAGTCACCCAGTACGGGCTCGGCGGCGAGGAGGCGGAAGTGGTGGTCGTGCTCGCCGCGCTCCTGCACGACGTCGGCATCTCCATCCACCGCGACGACCACGAGGCGTTCTCGCTCTTCATCGCGCAGGACAAGATCTGCACGCTGCTCGAAGGGCTCTACGACACGGCCACCGCCACGGTGCTGCGCTCGGAGGCACTGCACGCCATCATCGGTCACCGCTCCAGCGGGCGGCCACTGACGGTGGAGGGCGGCGTGGTGCGCATCGCCGACGCGCTCGACATGGCCAAGGGGCGCTCGCGCATCTCGGTCGCCTCGGGCTCGACCAGCATCCACTCCATCTCGGCGGCGGCGATCGAGTCCGTCCACTTGGAGCCGGGCGCAAGCAAGCCCGTCCGCATCCGCATCGAGATGTGCAACTCGGCAGGCGTCTTCCAGCTCGACCACCTTTTCCGCGAGAAGCTCGCCCGCAGCGGGCTCGAGCCGTACGTGGAGCTGGAAGCGGAGATCGAAGGGGAGTCGGAGAAGCGGCTCTTCACTACCTTCCAGATCGGGTCGCGGGCGTGATCGCGACAACGTCGTTCCGTCGTCCGCCGCTGCGCGCCGCCCGCACGGTGCGGATCGTCTCCGGCGGCCAGTCCGGCGTCGACCGCGCCGCGCTCGACGTCGCCGCCGAGCTCGGGCTGCGGCGCGGAGGATGGTGCCCGGCGGGGCGGTGGGCGGAGGACGGGCCGATCGATCCGCGCTATCCGCTGCGGGAAACGGGATCTCCGGACCCGGCGGAGCGCACCCTCCGCAACGTGCGGGACACCGACGCGACGCTGGTGCTGAGCGCAGGGCCGCCGCGTGGCGGAACGGCGCTGGCGGTCGCCGAGGCGCGCCGGCGGGGCAAGCCGCTGCTGCGGGTGGACCCGCGCGAGGCAGCAGCGGTCGCCGACGCGCGCGTCTGGCTGGCTCGCCACCAGGTCCGCTCGCTCAACGTAGCGGGTCCCCGCGCCAGCGAAGCGCCGGGAGCATACGCAGCCGCGGCCGCCTTCCTGCGGCGGCTGTTGGGAACGGCCAGTGTCGAAGCTACCCGATCCCCGAACGTCGCATACTCGCGGTGGTGACGACTCCTCCCCGGGTGCGCTTCGCGCCGAGCCCCACCGGCTACCTGCACGTCGGCGGCGCACGCACCGCGCTCTACAACTGGCTCTTCGCCCGCAACCAGGGCGGGGTCTTCGTGCTGCGCATCGAGGACACCGACCGCGCGCGCTCGAGCGACGAGATGAGCGAGGCGATCCTGGAAGGGATGCGCTGGCTGGGGCTGGAGTGGGACGAGGGACCCTTCCACCAGGCAGACGGGCTCGAACGGCACCGCGCGGCAGCGCTCCGCCTGCTGGAGGAGGGCAAGGCGTACCGCTGCTTCGTCACTCCCGAGGAGCTGGAAGCCCGCCGCGCCGCGGCAGCCAAGGGTGGACATGCCATCGGCCACGAGCGCGCCTGGTCGGAGCTGCCGCCCGGAGAGGCGGAGCGGCGCGCGGCGGCGGGCGAGCCGCACACCCTTCGCTTCCGCGTCCCCGAAGGTGTCACCGAGTGGAGCGACGCGGTACACGGGTCCACGCGGGTGCCGAACGACTCGATCGAGGACTTCGTCATCCTGCGGTCGGACGGCACCGCGGTATACAACCTCGCCGTGGTTTCGGACGACGCCGAGACGCGCATCACCCACGTCATCCGGGGAGACGACCATCTCGCCAACACGCCGAA
>JBPCJG010000078.1:0-6595 GCA_051005515.1 Longimicrobiaceae bacterium | reverse complement strand
TGGGCGAGGAGCTCGGCGGCGTCGCCGACCGGCGGCCGCTCCGCTTCATGACCGAGCACCGCGATGCCTACCCCGCGCTGGCCAGTCCGGAGGTGTTCGCCGCCATCGCGGAGATGGAGCGGCGCCTCGACGCCTTTCCGCGCTGGGTGGTGCCGACCGCGCGCATCCCGGAGGTTTCCGGGCGGATCGAGATGGGGGATATCCTCGCCTTCGCCACCTCGATCGAGGGGCTGGACGTCACCCACGCCGCGCTGGCGTACCGCGACGCCGCCGGCACGCTGCGCGTCCTGCACGCGCCGCTCTCCGGCGGCGCCGTGGAGGTCACCCGCAGCACCCTACCGGAGTACGTGGCAGCGATCCGTCGCTCGACGGGGATTCTGGTAGCACGTCCGCTGCGGGGCTGACCCGTACTCGGACGGCTTGGCAGACCGACAGAGTTTGACACGCCAGCCAGCGCAGTGTACTCTGCGGAAGATGCTTTGCGCGGCTGACGAAGTGCCCGGGAAAGTCGCCGCGATGTCTTTCCCGCCAGAGGAGGTGGTCTATGCAGCTGAGTAAGCGCGGTGGCTCTATCTGCGCGATCTTGTGCGCTCTCTCCCTGATCCTCGCCGGCTGTTCGGATCACCTTCCCACGGCTCCCGAAGGAGCGGCAACGGGCACTCCCGGGTTCTCGGAAGGGGTCAGCACGCAGGCCACCAGGCCGGGGTACATCCGCATCGGGGTGGTGCCGTCGGCCCTCGTGGTGAGGATCGGTGGCACCGGAGACTTTGTGCTCCGGGACAAGGCGACGGGAGCGACCCTCCTCTCCGGCGCGAACGAAGAGGTCGATGTTGCGCTGGGCGAGGGAGCGACCAGCCGCACCAACTACCGGCTGCAGGTCACCTGCACCAGCGCGGCGGGGCGCGACGAGCTGATCGCGCGGGCGCAGGCGGCGGGCTATGCCACGTATACGGAGAACGCGGGCCCATGTTGGCGGGTGTTTCTCGGCGAGTTTGCGTCCAACGCCTCCTACAGCGTTCGCAATGCGTTCCGCAACGAAGTGATCGCCGCGGGACTCGCCGGAACCGACTCGTTCTGGAAGCTGGTCACCATCGTAGAGGGCTCGACGGAGTACCGGATCACTCGCAACGGCGAAACCATCGTCACCTCGAGTCCGGTGGTGATCGAGGCCACAACCGGCAACGTGCTGATCGGCGGCACCCCGTACCGGGGGAGCGGCGAGGTGGCCCTCAACAGCGGCGGCGCCCTTGCCGGAATCAACGAGCTGCCCATCGAGGAGTACCTGTACGGCGTGGTCCCGCGCGAGCTGCCGCCGGTCCCGTACGGTGAGCCGGAGGCACAAAAAGCTCAGGCCGTCGCCGCCCGCACCTACGCCCTCTCCGGCCTCGGCAAGCGTCGCGCGGACGGCTACGACCTGCTCCCGACGACTTCGGATCAGGTGTACGGCGGACTCGGTGCGGAGCACCCGGTCTCCACCCAAGCGGTGGAAGAGACCCGGGGAGTGGTGGCTACCTACGAAGGGGGGTTCATTCAAGCGCTCTTCTTTTCGACCAGCGGCGGTACCACCGCCAACAACGAAGACGTATTCAGCTCCGCCCCGATCGCCTACCTCCGTGGCATCTTGGACAGCGACAAAGCCAAGGACGGCAAGACACTCGTCGACGATCTGAAAAAGGCCATCAAACCCAAGGACCTCCGCAAAGAAGACAAGCACGCCTTCGATTCGGACTGGTCACGGTACCACCGTTGGACCTTTGAGTGGACACCTGAAGAGATCAGCCAGGTGATTAGCGACTTCGCCGGCCGGCCAGTTGGCAGGGTGCTGGCGATCAACGTGCTGGAGCGCTCCAGCTCCGGGCGGGTGATGCGGATCGAATACGTGACCGAAGCTGGCTCCTTCTTCGACACCAAGGATCGGATCCGCAGCTCGCTACGCTACATCAACGCCAGCGGAGCTCCAAGCTCGTTGCTCAGTACGCTGTTCACGATCGAGCCCACCAAAGACAAGGATGAGGAGGGAGGCTTCGTGGCGTACGGAGGGGGATGGGGTCACGGGGTGGGGCTCTGTCAGACCGGTGCGGTGGGGATGGCGGAACAAGGCCGCAGCTACGAGCAGATCCTGAAGCGTTACTACCAGGGGATCTCTCTGGAAACCCGCTCGTACTGATCGCAGGCGCACTCAGGCCCCCACGCAACAGCGTCCGTGGAGGTGACCCGCAGCACCCTGCCGGATCGCGGCGCCGCGATCCGCCGCTCGACGGTGTCCTCGTAGTAGCGCGCCCGCTGCGGGTCGCCCCACGATGCTTGCGGCGCCGCTCCCGACCTTCGTAGCTTAGGCGTTACACACGGAGGCCGCCGGGTTCCGCATCCCACCCGTTCGCCCCCACGTTCCCACGTTCCCGCAAAAGTCGCAGGCGGGACCTGTTTCACCCGGGGAAAAACCCATGCATACACTCTGTCCGCGACGGTTCGCCGGCTTTGCCCTTCTCTTCGGCGCCATGGTGTGGCAGGCGCCGGCGCACGCCCAGGATCAGCCGTACACGCTGACCGGCACTGTGATCGACGCCAATACCCAGGCGCCGCTCGCCAGCGTCAACGTGGCTCTCCAGGGGAGCGCCGCGAGAACGGCGACCGGCTCCGACGGGCGGTTCACGCTGCAAGCGAGTGTTGTACCGGGGACGTACACCGTCACCTTTTCCCAGATCGGGCGCGAAGCGCGCAGCCGCAGATTGACGCTCGGCGCGGACGCCGCCGTCGATCTGGGGACGATCCTGCTCGCGTCGAGCGCCATCGCTCTCGAGGGGATCGTAGCCACGGGCGTGGGTGTGCGGGCGGAGCGCCGGCAGGTTCCGAATACGGTCGAGACCGTCCGCGGAGAAGAGGTTTCGGAGGCCGTCGGGGCACAGGAGATCGACGCCGCCCTGCAGGGCAAGGTGACCGGGGCGCTCATCTCCGAAAACTCGGGTCAGCCGGGAGGCGGCGTCAGCATCCGTCTGCGAGGCACCAGCTCGATCCTGGGCGGGGCCGACCCGCTGATCGTCGTCGACGGCGTGATCCTGGACAACAGTGATGCGGCGCTCATCTCGCTGGGCGCGAACGCCGGGCGCGGGAGCGCCGCGCTCACCAACCGCCTCGCGGACCTCGTCCCGGGTGACGTCGAATCGATCGAGATCCTCAAAGGGGCCGCGGCGGCGGGATTGTACGGCTCGCGGGCCAACAACGGGGTGATCCAGATCTTTACCAAGACGGGGCGCCAGGGGGAACCGCAGATCACCTTCCGCACAGAGGGTCGGCTCGCCTGGACCCCCGACCGCTACGATTTGCTCGACTTTCCCTTCGCCGGCCCCGCGGACGCGGCCTTCGTGGGGACGCGCCGCGACGGGAGCCCGATTGTGACGGGCGAACCGGTGGAGCGCTTCGACGTCCAGGACGAGCTCTTCCGCACGGGGGCCGGGACCACCAACCAGGTGTCCGTCTCTGGTGGCACCGAAAGTACCCAGTACTACGTCTCCGGCACCTACTCCGGCGAGAACGGGATCCTCCGTTCGACAGACCATGAGAAGGTGAGCGCGCGCGCCTCGCTCAGCCAGGGGATCTCGGATCGACTTCGGGTCTCGGCCAAGGCGAATTTCATCCGCACTCAGACGAATCTCGTCCCCGAGGGCGAGCAGACCGAGGGCACCCTGACCAACGTCATCTTTCAGCCCACCTCGTTCGACTTCCGCTTCGATCCGGAGCAGGGGCGCTTCCCATATAGCTTTCTCGGGGCGAATCCGCTCGACGTGCTCGAGAACTGGGAAGCTCCCGAAGCAGTGACCCGTTTTATCGGCAACCTGGAGACCGCCTGGTTCCCATTCGAGAACCTGACGCTGCGCTACCTGCTCGGCATCGACGACTACCGCCAGGAAAGCAAGCTCCTCCGCCCGCCGCGGTCGGTGTCGGCGCGCGACGTGGGGTTCGTGACGAACCCGGTGCGCTTCTCCCGTCAATTGAACAGCGATCTCACGGCTACCCATGACCTGCAGCTCGGCACCAACCTGCAGCTCAACTCAACGGGGGGCTTTCGCTACACTTCCGATCGAGGGGAGGTCGTGAGCGCATCGGCATCGGACCTGCCGCCGTTTCAGCAGACCGTCGGCGGCGCGAATCTCTCCGCGGGACAGTCGATCTCCGAGTTCACGACGGTCGGCGGGTTCCTTCAGGAGCGGCTGGGCATCAACGATCGGATCTTCGTTTCGGCCGGACTGAACCTGGAGGGCTCTTCTGCGTTCGGAGAAAACGAACGATACCAGCTCTTTCCGCGAGTGGGGGTCTCCTGGGTAGTCGACCAGGAACCGTTCTGGGCCAACAGTGGAGTCGGGAACGTACTCAGTACCCTGCGGCTCCGTGCGGCGTACGGCCAGACTGGAGGCCAACCGCCCAGCGTCTTTGGCATCTTCAACAACTTTGCCAACACCAGCATCGGTGGGTTGCCGGGTCTCTTCCCCAGCTCCCTGGCCGGCAATCCCGATCTCAAGCCGGAGCGGCAGCGGGAGTACGAGGGTGGCTTCGAGGCGGGGTTCCTGGGCGACAAGGTATCGCTCGAGTTCACCTATTATGACCAGCTCACCGACGATCTGGTCCTCAGCGTCCCGCTGCCGCTGAGCTCCGGCTTCACCAGCCAACTGCAGAACATCGGCGAGGTCAGCAATCGCGGAGTCGAGATCGCGCTGAACACCTTGAACGTGCAGCGGTCGAACTTCACCTGGCAGAGCCGGCTGCAGTATTCGACCAACCGTAACCGCGTGGAGAAGCTGGTCAGCGACGCCGACACGCTCGTGTTCGGATATCTCAACGCTGTGGTCGAGGGTGAGCCGATCGGAGTCTTTTTCGGGCGCGGGTACGAACGAGATGCCGGGGGGGACATCGTCATCAATCCGGCGACTGGGCTGGGGGCACGGTCGAGCAACTCCAAGATCCTGGGGGATCCGAATCCAGACTTTCTTGCGTCGCTCAGCAACACTTTCACGTTCGGAAGCAATCTATCACTGAACGTGCTCTTCGACGGGCGCTTCGGAAACGACGTGGCCAACTTCACCCGCCGAATCACCGAGTTCTTCGGCTCGGACGCGATCGTCCAGAAAGAGATCGAGGGAATCCTCGCCAAGCAGCAGGACAGCACCGTGGTGCCGCCGAAATACTCGCTGAACGGGGCGCGCATCAGCAATTACGAGGAGTACGTGGAGGACGGCAGCTTCGTGAAGCTGCGCGAGCTGGCGCTGAGCTACCGGTTCGCGCAGCCGTGGGTTCGCCGGCTTGGGGCGTCGAGCATCGACCTCCGCGTCGCGGGACGCAATCTCGTCACCTGGACCGACTACTCCGGGCTCGATCCGGAGATCAATCTGTTCGCGGGGAACACGGTGGCACGCGGAGTGGACTTTGCCGTAACGCCTGTTCCTCGGCAGTTCGTCGTCGGCGCCACCTTCACCTTTTAGGGGGATCGGACCATGAGAATACTCCCTCCTCGTATGCCCGTCGCCGTCTTGGTCCTCACCCTCGGTCTAGCAGCGTGCGATCTGGACATCGAGAATCCGAACGATCCGACCGAACAGGAGGTGCTCACCGACGCCGACGGCATCATTTCGCTCGGAGTCGGACTGCAGGCGCAGTACGCCTTCTCGGTGCTCGAGTATGCTCGGGCGCCCGCACTCGTTACCGACCAGTGGGGAACTGCCGCGCGTTCGCTGCTCGCTGACCGTTCCCTCCTCTTCGGCGTCGACGTGCTTCCGGAGTACGGCGTCGTAACGGAGCCGTACATCGACACCTATCGGATTTCCCGAACCGCCAACCTGCTGCTGGAAAGCGCGCCCGGGGTAGGAGCGAACCGAGGCGTTCAGGTCGGCAGCGTGGCGCTCGCCAAGCTCTTCAAGGCCATGGCGCTGGGGAACGCGATTCTGCAGTTTCAACAGGTTCCAGTGGATGCTGACCTCGCCGGTGCGGTTCCGCAGCCGCGAGGGGTGGTTCTCGACACGGTTCTGAGCCTCCTCCAAGCCGCTCGGACCGACCTCGCCTCCGTCTCCGACGCCGAGCTCGACCTCACCTTCCGGAGACGCGTCCTCGGAACCGGCGTGGACTTGCGCAACACAATGGAGGCGATGCTCGCGCGCTACGCGCTGATCGCCGCCGCCGATCGCGGGGACGCGGGGCTGTACCAGCAGGCGATCGATGCCGCGCAACGGGTGGACCTGACCCGGCTTTCCGTCCTCAGCTATCCGAACCCCGGCGTCAATCCGGTCTTCAATTACTCCTTCGGGGGCGCGGTGTACGTCGGGGCGCTCAAGAGCTGGGTGGACGACGCGGAGGCGGGTGACCAGCGGCCTGCATTCTGGGTCGACGTCGCTGCCGATCCTATCCGAGGGAACCCGACCGACACGCTGCTCCTCCCGTTCAACGCCTACGCCGAACGTAACGACCCCATCCCGCTCTACCTTCCGGACGAGATGAAGCTGATACAGGCGGAGGCGTACACGCGTCTCGGCGACTTCGGGTCGGCGCGCGACCTCGTCAACGAAGTGCGAACGCAGAGCAGCTCATCCGTGAACGAGCCGGTCGCCGG